>DATLCH010000256.1:0-9804 GCA_035526465.1 Candidatus Limnocylindrales bacterium
TGATGGTAAGTCCGTAATGCCGGTGAAAACCGGCATCCATCTTCGTTTTGACTCGCCAGTCAGAAACTGGATTCCGGCGTGCGCCGGAATGACAGTAAAAAAGAATAGCATTCCCTCAGTACTTTAAACCGAGTAACGAGAGAAACTCCTGATTCAGTTCCGTGTAACGATCGGCGATTGAAATATCCACCGGTGCAAGTTTGGCTTGCATCATGCGCTCGAGGCGCTTGTTTTTGATCGGCACGTCGCGGCGCGCCGGCACCCGATCGGAAATTTCGTTCATCGCTTTGAGCCCTTCGGCGGATAATCCCCAATAAAGAAACAGCCGTGCCGCGTTCGGATGCGGCGGCCTAGCGCCGATGCCCCACGCCAGGACATTCACCGGCACTGGCTCGAAAGCGACCCAATCGATGGGCGCGCCCTTGGCGCGAATATTTTCGATCACCGAAGCGTAGGCGCTAATGCCGAGGGCAAACTCACCGGCGCTGACAAGTTGCGCTTCCATCGTATGGCCGCGTCGCGGCCGCAATCCATTGGCGACGAGCTTTTTAAACCATTCTCGGCCACGCTCGCGGCCCATCAGTTTGAGCCAGGTGGCGTAGAGATCGACATCTTGTTCGTCCATCGTCAGCTTGTCTTTCCACTTGGCACTGGCCAAATCCTCGTAACTTTTCGGCAGATCGTTGGGCTTGACCATATGGGTGTTGTAGGCCACCGACCAGAATTGAATATAGTAAGCGGCCCAATAATCGTCCGGATCCATGAAGCCGTCGAGAAAGCGGCTGCGCTCGGGATAATTCATCTTCTGCAGCCAATTTTTGCGCCGGTATAGTTCGAGATTGCTGGCACGATTCATGACAACGTCAAATCCCCAGCGACCTGCAGGGATTTCGGTTTGCAGCTTTTGGGTCATCGCCGTGGCGCCCGCGCGAAACAAGTTGATCTTGATGCCGTACTTTTTAGTGAACAGCGCGGCCCACGCCTGGGTTTCCGGCAGCGGCAAGGTCGAATACCAAACCACTTCGCCTTCGGCTTTGGCCTTCTCTATCAGATCGTTGCCGATTATCTCGGCACCGTGCGACACGCCCTGAAGAAACAGTCCGACAACCACCAGTGCCATGCCAAACAGCATTGATTTTCCTCCAACTCAGTCACGCACGACGCTGCCGGCGCTGGTGTGAACATTGCCGGCGCTCGCGGCATCGCGCAGGATGCCTTTCGGGTCTCGTCCCTCGCGCACTTCGTGAATCGCCGTGCGCAAGATCTTTCTAAACAAAAGGACGCCTTTATCCGAACTGACCAGATGCTCCAAGCCATGCAGCGCGATCGGCCCCTGCCCCTCGACTGCTTCTTTGTCGTCGGGGTGGCGTTGAATGTAGTCGAGGCTGCGGTCCTGCCGCCCGGCCGGCGCCAGCTGCTCGCGTCCTGACAACGATTCGCTTTCGTCATCGGCGAGCCAACGCACGCTTGCACCCAATTGATGCGTGTCGTCGGTCGGCACGCAATAAGTCACGGCGCGCACGCGCTCGCTCTTGGGTTCGTCTGTATAAACCAGATGGACATTGAGCGGCATGATCATTTCCCAGATGAGTTCCCACCACTTGCCGCTAGCCAGTTTACGCGCGAGTACAAAGCGCATGCCCATCTGCGTTTCTTCGTAGCGCAAGTCATCGGGATTGGCGCCGTAGGCAGTCGAGGGAAATTGCGGCCCGCTATGCAGCGTGTGCAACCAAAACGTGTGCAGCGCGTCCATTAAATTCTCTTCAGCCTGCAACCAGTTGCAATCCACCGGACCGCCGACCCGCGGCCCCATGCGCGCTTTCAGCGTACCGCCAGGGCGCTGCCAAATGTCATAAAGTGGAAATTCCGGCATGCGCTCCGGCGGCCCCATGTAGGCGAAGACTAAACCGCCGAACTCACGGATAGGATAAACCGGATGTTGGATTTGTTTGAGAAAGGCATTCGGCGACGGCTCCAGCGGCATCTCCAGGACATTACCTTCGACATCGTAGAGCCAGCCATGATAGCAGCAGCGCAGACCTCGTTCTTCGACCCGGCCATATTCAAGCGACGAACCGCGATGACTGCAGCGAAAAAACAGCAAACCCGCTGTGCCCCGTCCATCGCGAAAGGCGATCAACTCTTCGCCGAGGATTTTTACTTTTTTAGGTAAATCTTTGAGATCAGCGGAAAGACAGACCGGTTGCCAATAACGGCGCATCAGCTCGCCACAGGGCGTGCCAGCTCCGACCCGCGTCAACTCAGGATCGGCTTCGGGAATCTTGAGACCGTAGGCGCTCTTCATCTGCTGGTCCTCTGGCTAAACGTCATCGCGGCGATCATATGCCGTCGTCAGTGCCAGTCAAGGTAATACTTATGCAGAGCTTGACAGTGTCGCGCGATCCGCACTAGTTTCGGTCATTCTTTTGCAGCCGAAGGGAGACCTTCCAATGGCTCATTCATTTCCAATCATCGATGCCGACGCCCATGTCATCGAAACCGAACGCACCTGGGATTACCTGAATGACGCCGAGGCCAAGTATCGGCCGCGGCTCTATTCCACGCCAAACGATCCGACCCGCCAGTATTGGGTATTGGAAGATAAGATTGCCGGATTTCGATTTTTGACGTTGAACGAGCGCGAGCTCCAAGAATTTGCCGACCGCGCCGGCAGAAACTTCGCCACGCCGCAAGCGGCGCGAGAACTGGACGATGTCGAGCTGCGTCTCAAACACATGGACGAGCTAGGCATCGACGTTCAGGTGTTGCACAACACTTTCTGGATCGAACAAGTGACGACCAAACCCCAAGCCGAGGTTGCCGTGTGCCGCAGTTGGAATCGCTGGCTTGCCGATATTTCGAAGAAAAGTCATGGCCGCCTGTTCTACTCCTGTGTCATTCCCGCGATGGACATCGATGAAGCGATTGACGAAATCAAGTTTGCCAAAGAAAACGGCGGCGTCGCCGTGTGCATGCGCCCCCTCGAAGGCGATCGCCATCTGTCCGATCCTTATTTTTATCCGATCTATCAAGCAGCCAGCGATCTCGACTTGGCGATCGCGGTGCATATCGCCAATGGCAATCCGGAAAACGCTGACCTCTATCGCCAGGCGCCCGCCGGCCGTTTCGCGCAGTTTCGCGTGCCGACAGTGACGGCCTGTTTCGACGTTATTATGAGCGACCTGCACCAAGTGTTTCCCAAACTCCGTTGGGGCTTCATCGAAGCATCGGCACAATGGGTACCCTGGATCGCCCGCGAGACAGCGATTCGTTACCGCGCCCAAGGACGCGCGTTCCCTGAGAATGTCTTCGGCGAATACAACATTTACGTCACCTGCCAAACCAACGACGACGTGCCTTACGTGGTCAATTGCTGCGGTGAAAACCGGCTGGTTATCGGTACCGACTACGGCCATACCGACCCGTCGAGCGCGATAACCGCGCTCAACGAGTTTCAACGAATGGAAGGTTTAGAAGCGCGAGTGAAGGAAAAGATTTTGTCGCACAACGCCAAGGCGCTCTACAATTTGTCGGCAAACGGGGTTCATTAAGTGGTGAGGAAAACAAAAACTTCACCACGAAGCGCACGAAGTGTCGGATAATTGTAATTCCGGGCTTCGTGCGCTTTGTGTCATCCTTCGAAAATACATGAGCAGGTACAGTCTGGGCGACGAATCCACATGAAGCTTGTGTCATACCGGCGAAAGCCGGTATCCATCCCCTCCGGCCCCTGGATGCCGGCCTTCGGCGCATGACGAATCAAAGGGAAGAACCATATGATGGAAAGAAGGCTACAATCTCATAGTCGGTAGCCGAGCGTATGCCCCTGGACTAGTCGTGGTGAGAATGAATTTCTAATTGAACTCTCCGTGTAACGCTGCGCGCTAGACGTCGCGCGAACTCGAACGCTGCGCTATTGCCAGGTCGAGACAGGCGTTTGGACGATACGTACGGCCGTGCCGCGCAGTGCCGATCGCCACTTCGCCTGTTCGAGTTTGAATTGTAGCAATCTAAATCCCGTCAGCGATTCTGCACTGGGGAGTTTTGTCGATAGGTAATCGAGTTTCTCACCGTCGCGGGCGAATTCGAAGTGCAGATGAGGCCCGGTGGCATAACCGGTTTGGCCGACTTCACCAAGCGCATCACCGGCTTTGACGCGGCGACCTTCCTCGATCCCGTCGGCAATGCGGGACAGATGCGCATAACTCGTTGTGTAGCCGCCGGCATGTTTCAACTCGACCATGAGTCCGTATCCGCCACGAGCACCGGCAAATTCCACCGTACCCGATCCGACAGACATCACAGGCGTTCCGTGCGGCGCTTGAAAATCGATCGCCTCATGAGGCCGGAGCGCACCAGTGGCCGGATCGGGACGCGCTAAGGCGAACGTCGATGAAATCCGCTCGAACGCAAGTGGCGCCGCCAAAAAGGCCCGCGGCAGCAATTGCCCGTCGGAGTCATAATATTGCAGAACGCCACTAGCGCCGGTAAAGCCGAACGCCTCGAATAACCTTTCGCCATGCACGACTCGGACCGCAGTCATTGGACTTTGGACAATATGTCCATCCAGATACTGTTTCTCCGGCAGGAGTAACAATACCTCATCACCTGCTGCCAAGTCGGTCGACAGATCCACTTCCGCACTGAATATTCGTTGCAGCTGGGCTATCTGCGCATTGGACACGCCGGCACGAACGGCGCTCCGGACAAAATTATCGGTGATTCGAAACCGAACGTTATTCAATCCCGCCACATGAGCCAGTTCCTGCCGTTCAACCGACCAGCCGGCTAAGCTGGCGCTGACACGCACCAGGTGGTCCTGCAAAACAAATTCAACGGCACGGATATCCTGGTCTTGAGGACCGATGATTACATTGAAGGTCTGATCTCGCGGCATCTTGCGCAAATCGACAGCCGCATACATTTTCTGCAACAACTCCTGGGCGGAGCCGGGACGAAGGCCGATACGACGCAAAAAGCCCTGAAGCGATTCGCTTCGGCCGAGCTTAACTGCGATCCGCTCTTCGCTGCTATTCTTCGCAGGTCGCAATAACGAATTGGTTTCGTCGTTGCTCGACGGATTGGACACCGGCACAAATGTCAGTGCGATCAAAACGAGCACGGCGCAAAACGCCGCCCCCATCGGCAGTCCCGCGAAAATCTCGTTAACAAAGTCTCGTAGCTGTTTTTGAAAAAGCATACGTAGGAAGGAAATCTCCCGAGATCAACTCTTTAAAGTGTACCTTTTAGAACACAAACTGGAAGACAACCCGCAAAGTTTTTTTTCGAAATCGACGTAAACAAAATTATGTGCAGCGCGCAAAGCGCGATGATAATTAACCTTGCCGGACAATGTGTGACTGTAAAGGACCGGGAACGACGCCGGCAAACGCCGCTGAGACGACACAACGAAACTGCCGCGCTTTCGGAGAATTCTTCCGAGCTAATCACAAACTTCGGCCATAGCATTCTCGCTGCCCCGAGATTCACGAGCGGACCGCCCGGTAGATCGCTTCAATATGACGCGGATCGGTTCCACAGCAGCCGCCAACCACATTCAGATTTGACAACTGCGCCATCAGGGCACGATATCGGTTGGCAAGATCGGCGGGATCGCCGGCATCCAGACTCGTGGCTTCATCGAGTTCCTTGTGGCTCTTGGGCGATGCATTGGCTCTGAGGCCGCGGATTCGCCTCAGCCATGGCGCGCCGTTATCGAGTCGATCGGTAAAATGGCTCGGATGCGCGCAATTGATCATGTAGTAGACTGGAGCATTGCCGGTGGCGCGATCCACCTGGGCAATGGCATCATGCAAGCTTTGACCGTTGGGCAGCCGTCCGTCGGTTTCCACTGTGAATGAAATCACCACGGGCATTCCGACCGACTGTCCCGCGCGGACAATGCCGATCGCTTCTTCGGGATAGGTCATGGTAATCGCGGTAACCAGATCCGCGTCGACATCACGAAATAGTTTAGTCTGCATGCCGTGATAGTATTCCGCCTCGGCTTCGCTCATAAAGCTCGCCGGATTATAACCGTCGCCGCGCGGCCCGATGCAGCCGCTGATCACCATCGGCGTCTGCTCGGTCTCATATTCGCGCCGCACTTCGTGCAAAATTGCCATCGCCTGCCGGTTTGCGGCCACAAGTTCGTCGTGAGAGTAGCCGAGTTTTTCACCCCAATCGGAACTCGCCCGCCAGGTTGCGCTTTCCAATATCAATCCAACGGAATACTTGCGCGCGATTGCGCTGTAGCTTTGAAAATATTTGCGTAGCGCGGCTTGCCCGGCAGTATGCTTGAGCAGATCGAACGCCGCGAAATACGGAAGATCGAGCCCCTCGTTAAATATCAGCGTGGTTTCGATGCCACCGTCGGTGAGAAACAAATCTCCTTTGAGCTGTGGCAAATTTTCTCGGTACTTCGCCATTCGACCACCTTAATAAGAAGCGTCATTTGAGTTTATCGAAAAATTTTTCTTTTTCTAAATCCTGCAACAAGGTTAAATCGATAAACTGTTCCGGTTTTGCGTTAGCTGCCTGCGGCATGCTCTTGTACTCTTCGAGGACGGCACGCGCTTCGTCGAGCGTCGGATAAGGCCGGGCTTGAAAAAACTTGACCGCATAACGATAGCCGTCTTCGAGGATCTCCGGATCGTTGATGCGCATGTATTTTTTTAAAACATTGATGGCAAGACTCTTTTGCGTGCGGATGGCGTGAATACCTTCGATTTCGCCTCGAATGAAATTGAGCGCGATTGGCCGGCTGCGCTGAATGAAACTTCTCGTGGTCGCGATCGTCACCGCCGGATATTTGTAATCGAGGCTCTCGAAGTCGGAGAGCTCTCGGAAGCCAGCCTTCTTCGCCACCGTCAACGCTGGCGGTGAAATTGACCCGCCGGAAATTGCGCCGGCCTTCATCGCCGTCACCAATTCGGGGATGCCGCCGATCTGCACGATGGTGACATCTTTCGCCGGATCGAGCCCGAGTTTGCGAAGATAGCGGCGAATGACGAGATCGCTGAGCGCGCCGAAACGGCTCACGCCCAAACGTTTGCCGCGCAGATCGGCGGCAGAATTGATATCGGGCGTCACCACCAAACTTTGGGGAATAAGCGGCACGAGTGTAAGTATGTTGACTGTGTCCGCCCCCTGCAAACCGGCTTGGATGGTGCCGTTGCCGCCGAGTTGAATCATCGGCGCTTCGCCGGCAATCAACGCCGAGGTGATCGTCGACGCGCTGCGAATCAGAACTAGATCGACATCGAGGCCATACTTCTTATACAAGCCGCCTTCGAGAGCGATCCAGGTCGCAAGCGACCAGGAACTCTCGGCCGAATAGGCGGCACGCAGCTTGGTCGATTGCGCCTCGATATTGGGCGCCAGCGCGAACAGCAGGAGCAAAGCTGCAAGACGAATGCTTACCAGTGGCATATTCCCTCCTTGTTAAAACTCTTCCTCCCAGGTGACTTCGATCAACGTCAACTGAACGGCCCTCGGCTCAAAACAGACAGATCTAAATTCATCTAGTGGAAGTCGACACTTTCTTTCGTCATTCCGGCGAAGGCCGGAATCCAGGGTTTCTTTTGCCTTCAAAACCGAAGATGGATGCGGCCTTCGCCGGCATGACAAATTCTCTTTTCTTCGGAAGTCGTAGGATTTCAACCAATCCCCGAAAGCAACATCCATTTAATGCGTCCATCGCTCCCACCGAACCTACTTCAGCGCATCATCAACATAACTATTGTTGAACGTCTGCTTTGGGTCGAGTTGTTTAGCTTTGGGATGATCGAGAAATTTGATCGCGTTGGCCATCGCTTTTTCGACGGTCCGCAGAGTCGTCGGAAAATAAGGTTGAAAGAATTCAAAGGTGCCCTGAAGCGTCGCCTCGTCTTGAACCCTGGTGAAGCGCCGCAACGCTTTTTTGCTGGCAACGGCATCGGTCTTCGCCAAATGCAAACCCTCGTTCATCGCGCGCAAAAAGGTCACGGCAATCTTACGGTTGCGCGGCTCCTTCAACCAAGACTCGCGCGCAGCTACCGTGGCGTTGGGATAAAGCCCGTACTCGGTATCGGGCGGTCGAAACAGGATTTGGAATCCAGCCTGTTTCGCTTTCAGCCCGAACGGATAACCGATCATCGCGGCATCGACCGCGCCGTTGACCAGAGCTGCGAAAGATTCGCCGACACCGCCGGCCTGAATGAAGACGACATCGGTCGGCTTCATGCCGCGCGAGTCGAGCATCGACAGCCCGGCAAAATAGGTCGACGCGCCGATCCGGCTGACGGCGACTTTCTTGCCTTTCAAATCGTTAATCGACTTGATCTCGGGCTTGGCCATGCCGTCGATGGTGAGCACCTGCAAATAACTGCCGATGACCGTGAGATCGCTGCCAGCCAATTGGCTGGAAATTATTCCCGCGCCGCCGGTGAGACCGATGGGAAACTCGCCGGCCATGATCGCGGCATTGATCAGCGGCGAGCCACCGAAAAACACCGGCACGACCTCCAAGCCATGTTTTTGAAACAGCCGCTCTTCGAGAGCGATAAAAAACGGCAGCGTTGCCGCCGAGATCGGCGAGTAGCCGACCGTGAGCTTGGTGGGATCGGATTGCGCGGCATACGCCGACGCTATGAACCGCCAAATGACGACAAGGCAGATTATTCCCAAGCCGCGTTTCATCGTCATCAGCTCACGGCGTAAAGCCGGCGCGGGTTCTCGCATAAAATCTTCTCTATAATTTTTGGCGCGACATCTTTCCGCGCGCGCATATTCCTGACGAAATCGGGCTCCTTGGACGGATCGTTGTGGCCGTAATCGGAGCCGATGACGAGATGGTCTTCGCCGATATAGTTGAGCAGATGGGGCAGCTCTTCGTCGGCTTCGCAGGCGATCCAGAAGCGGTATTCGCGGAACAGATCTTGCGGGTTCTTGGTTTTGAAATCCGGCCGCACCGAGCGGCGCAACACATGCCAGATGTACGGCACCCGGCTCGCCGCCGCCTCGATGAAACCAAAACGCAGCTTGGGAAACAGCTCAGGTATCCGGTTCGCCACCAGATCGCGAAACGCGATTACGGGCAGGACGCGATTATGGGCAAAGGTGTGATTGCGCTCGACGTCGAAGAGCTGCATCAAGTGGCGGCTGCCCGAACCGGTGTGAATGCACAGCGTCAAATCCAATTTCTCTGCCAACGCATAGATGGGATGAAGCTGCGGGTTATCGAGCGTCAGGTTGCCCTCCATGCCGCGAAAAAACACTCCCACCGCGCCTTGCTGCTTGCCCCATTTCATCTCTTCCAACGATGCATCGATATCGCGTAGCGGTAGAATCACCGCCCACTTGAGCCGATCCGGCGCTTTGGCGCAGGCATTAGCGACGAAGCGATTGTAAGCCCGGCAAAGCGCCACATCCAGCTGCGCGTCGTCGGTTAGATAGACTAGAAACAGGGTCGGATAAATCACCTGGACGTCGACGCCGATCTTATCCATATCCCTCAAGCGCGCCAGGGGATCGGTCAACTCACGCACCGCCAGATGGATGTCGCCGCGGCCTGATTCTTTTTTCTGCGCTGACGGCGTTATCAAACTGAAACTCGCCTTGCCCGCGGGCTTAGGGAAAATCTCGCCATCGATCAACCAAAATGCATTGCGCTCACCGTACCAGGTATCGTCGGGAATCCGCGCCAGCACCGGTCGGCGCGGATACATCTCCTTCTCGATAAAACTCCACATCGCTTCTGATTCGGCGATATGGGTGTCAGCATCTAAAACTCCGGGCATCGTAACTCCCTAAATAAAACTCGTT
>DATLCH010000156.1:0-5304 GCA_035526465.1 Candidatus Limnocylindrales bacterium
TCGGTAGACACGACGCACATATGACCGACGCCAAAGGGTGGACAGAACACGCTTTTGACCGGCAAACCGAGTTTTTTTAGTTCTGCATATATTTCCGCGCCTTTTATCAGTGCTGTCGCGGTCTGCCCTTCATGCACCGGCATGCCCATATTGGAGAATGGCAAGATCGGATTATTACGGTAGGTGATCGCTTTTATCTTCAGTATCGGTTTCGGCGACGACTTGCCGGCTTCGTAACCCATATACTCACCGAATGGGCCTTCGGTCCTCCTCTCATGCGGCAACACCTCGCCCTCGATAACGATCTCCGAGGATGCCGGCACTTCAAGGTCGACGGTTTCGCACTTCACCATGGGAATCGGCGCATTCTGCAGGGCGCCGGCGACATCCGCTTCATTGACGTAAGGCGGTAACATGACGCAACTCACCAGCGGAATAACCGGTTGGCCGCCGATCGCCACGGCCACTGGCATTGGTTTATTCATAGCTTCGTACTTTTGATACATCTGCCCGATGTGCTGCTGCATTGGAAAAAGGCATCCAAGAGTATTACGGTCATGCACCATCAGCCGGTACATACCCCAGTTAACCCACGAGCTCTCCGGGTCTTTGGTAATCACCGTGTGCCAAGTTCCGATGTAGCGTCCGCCATCGCCGCCATGTATCAGCGGAATCGGAAACTTGAGCACGTCGACGGCATCGCCGATGTCGATGTTTTCTTTGCACGGACCGGTCTTCACCGTCTCCGGTGGGATAAGCTTTTCCTTGCGCTGCAAGTAGGTAGACATGATCTCTTTGGCGGAGGATGACGGCGGCATATGCATGGCAAGCGCTGTTCGCGCGAACTGACCATGGCCCGAACGGCTACTCGTCCCTAAAGGTGCGCCGAGTGCGCGAAAGCCCAGGGGATAACCTTTCACCTTTTCAAACAACGCCGCCGGCGCGCCAAGATCATAAACGCGCCGGGTAATCGCGCCCATCTCCAAGTTCCAATCTACTTCGGCGTGGATGCGCTGCACCTCTTGATACTCTTCCAGGATGTCGAGGTAATCCCTCAAATCGTCAATTTGCATTTGTCACTCCAATTCTAGAATCGGCAGGCGGAAGCCGGGCTCAGCGGCAAGTTTACGATAGGTAATTTATAGCAGAGCAAGTTCACCGCGGCAAAAGAAATCCCCGCAGCTTTTGACGACCGGCCAGCTCGCGGAAAAACTAGACAAAAAAATCCCGGTGATCTATAGTCCGGAGCTTGACCGGAAAGGAGACAATAATGGCAGAGAGCAACAGACCAAGCGGCTTGCCGGCGGATTTGGGCGCATACCTCGGTGCCGGCACAAAAATTAACGGCAAACTTCACTTTGAAGGCCAAGCGACGATCGACGGCGAAGTCGAAGGTGAAATCGTTGCCCAAGCGCATATCACTGTTGGGCAGCAGGCGATCGTTAAAGGCAAGGTTTCCGCCCAGTCGATATTAGTCCAGGGCAAGGTCATGGCGGATGTGATTGCCGAGAAAAAACTCGAAATTCAACCGCCTGGCTCGGTTGTCGGCGATGTTACCACTCAGAGCTTGGTAATCGGCGACGGTGCCATTCTCGAAGGCCACATCTCGATGAAGAAAAATGAAGGTAGGGTCCTACCGCTGCGCCAAGAGGAAAAAAAACAAGGCGCAGCTTCCTAAGTTTCAGCGACAATTCGGCATTTTTGCGCGCCTTAAAGCGCACGCTTATCCGGCGCCATACGATCACAGCGGCAAGAGTTCAATGGCAAATGGGTTTGTCGCAGGACAAGCCCATTTCTTTTATTCCGCATTGGCGTCGCCCCACTGCTTTCCCACTTCCCAGGAGGGATAAAGAAGATCTCTCCGTCTGAAAACTAAAGTTTCTCCAGAAGCTCTCCGTCAGCGAAGTTTGCCCGGTTGTAACCTGCAGTAAGAAAAGCTACGAAAAAGCGAGTATGAGCAAGCTGCCGAGAATTCTTTTAATCCTTTACATCATTCTGGCCTGTATCGTTTGCGACCAAGCGAGCAAATTCATCGCAAAGCAATTCCTGCAATCCGGGGATTTTTATTCGTACGCCGGCGACACGTTCCGTTTTCAATACGCGGAAAATAACGGCGCCTTCTTGGGTCTCGGCGCGACTCTACCCGAACCGTGGCGCCATTTGGTTTTTACGATTTTCGTCGGGGCATTTCTTTTCGCGCTGCTAGCTTATCTCTTACGCAGCAGAGAGCTAACGTCGTTTGCAACCGTCTGCTTATCGCTCGTTTGCGCCGGCGGCTTGAGCAACTTGATCGACCGGCTCGCCTACGACGGTCGTGTCGTCGATTTTCTTAATGTCGGCATCGACTCGTTGCGCACCGGTATCTTCAACGTCGCCGACATGGCGATCACGTTCGGCGCATTGCTGATGCTGCTGGAAAGCTTTCGCACGTCAAAATCGCCGGTAGTTTCGGCTGAACGCTGATCGAGTTGTCTTACGTAAACGAGCAAACTGTGTCGCGCAAAGGTCGCAAAGGTATCGTTGGGCTAGTCATACTCTCGCTCTGGCAAGCAGCTGCAGCCAATCGACTGTTCGGCGAAGTACACGATCAGGACACTGCACCATCGCTGTGCCGTGCCGACGAACAAATCTTCTTCGCTTGTTCGGTGGCACCTTCGAGAAAAAACGTTTCGTTATGCGGCTCCAAGTCGCTCGACCATCGGCGCGGCTATCTGCAATACCGCTACGGTAAAGCTGGCGACATCGAACTGCAGTTTCCTCAGGCCCCGGCCAATACCCAACTCGTCTTCCGCTATGCACATTACTTTCGTGCTCGGGTGGACCGCACCGAGATCAGTTTCGACAACCACGGATATCGTTATACCATCTTCGATTATTACGACGGCGACGCTAAGCCGGTGATAGTTACGGCCGGTGTCCGTGTCGGGAAATATGGCGCAAGGGCTGCGGCAATAGAGTCGCTCTGCCTGGGCAATTCGGTCCGTAAACTCGGCAGACTAGAGACGGTGATTCCGCGTGACCCTGACAACGCGCTTAATCAATAATAATATCTCGTTCACCGGATCAGCATCTTTCGTTGCTAGGAGTTCTTGATGGCGTGGATTTTTTTATGCGTCGCCGGGATTTTGGAAATCTTCTGGGCAATCAGCCTGAAGTACACCGAAGGGTTCAGTAATATCTCGTGGAGTGTTGTAACGATAATCGGCATGACTGCAAGCTTCTATTTTCTCGCCCAAGCCCTTGAGACGATTCCAGTCGGCACTGCTTATGCGGTTTGGACCGGTATCGGCGCCGCCGGCACGGCCATCCTGGGTATTATCCTCTTTTCCGAATCGGCCGCTCTAGCGCGAATCGCCTGCATCGGCCTAATCGTCGCCGGCATCATCGGACTGAAATTCACATCCTCGTCTTAGTCTTAGCCGGCTAGGAATATGTGCCCTCAACCGCAGAAATCTGCTATGTAAGATTCGTATACCGACAAATGGAAGGAGCAAATTATGAGCACAGCTTCAAACGTAACGGCATTAAAGGAGGCCTACAAGCGCTGGCATGAGAGCAAGGCCGGCAGCGTCGATCACTGGCTGCACCTGATGACCGACGACGTGAAGTTCCGTTCGCTCGCCGAGGGAGCTATCCAAATGCAGTTCACCCGGCCCTCTTCCAACAAAGCCGAAGTGGAGCAATATTTTAAAGGCCTCACCAACGAGTGGATAATGAACGATTACCGTGTTGACGAATACATCGCCGAGGGGGAGCGTGTCGTCGCCCTTTGCCACGTATCGTTCAAACACAGGAAAACCGGCAAAACATTGGTTACTCCCAAAGCCGACTTTCACAAATTCCGCGACGGGAAAATTTGTGAGTTTTTCGAATTTTACGATACCGCAAAAGCGCTAGCAGCGACCCTATGACCCATAACTTGGTCGAGACTAGCAATAGTAATTCATTCTCGACTTTCCACCGTTAGTCATATGCTCTCCAAAGAAAGGTTCTGACGCAATGATCATCGATTGTCACGCTCATTTAGTTCCCCAAAGCTGGTATCACCCGCAATCACCCAAGTGGATGTTCGATCTGCCGCACTTGTTCGATGAACAGGATAAATCCGGCGTCGACATTACGGTGTTTGGCAATAACTGGATACGTTCGCCGGACGGCCATGATCCGTTGAAGGTCGTTCAGGAGTTCAATACTCACGCCGCCGAGCTCACTGCTAAGCATCCCAACCGTCTGCTCGGCCTCGCTTGCTCCGTCCCGTACGACAGCGGGCCGATTCTCAAAGAAACCGAGAAAGCGATCCGCGAGTACAAGCTCAAAGGCGTTATGATCAATTCGAGCACCGACGGCGAATATCTCGACTCGCCACGGGCGACGCCATTTTTCGAGATGGTCAGCGAATTGAATATTCCAGTGTTTGTTCATCCACCCAAATTCACCATCGGCAACGAGAAGATGGAAATAAACCGCCTGCCGGAGCTGTTGGGGCGGCCCTTCGACACGACACTGTCGCTGACGCGCTTCATCTTTACCGGGGGCTTCGAAAAGTTTCCCAAACTCAAGTTGGTTTGCGCCCATGTCGGCGGCGCGCTGGCGATGCTGCCGGGCCGCTATGGCTTCGGTTACGAGCTCAAAAAAGATAACAACTTTGGCCCGTGGGAACCCGATGTCATGACCCGCCCGCCGGCGAGTTACATGAAACAACTGTTCTTCGACACTGTCTGCTATCATCCGCCCGCGGTGCAGTGCGCCATCGATACCATCGGCATCGATCAAATGGTTTTTGGCAGCGACACGCCGCCGGTACCGATCACTCTGGTGCGCGCAGTAGACACGGTAAAGCAGTTAAAGATTTCCGACGCGGACAAGCAAAAAATATTGGGCGACAACGCCGCCAAATTACTGGGCTTGGCGGGTTAATTGACACCGGTTCACATACGCCCAGGACAAATTGACCGGGAAGAGGATTACATGGCTAGACAGATCAATCCTGGAGATCCGTTTCCAACATTCAACGTAAGTTTAACTGACGGCCGGACGCTCATGCTTCCCGGCGATCTCGACGGGCAATACGCCGTGATCATTTACTATCGCGGTATCTGGTGACCCTATTGCGTGCGGCAGGTGGCCGACTATCAAACTCATCTGGAAGAATTCAAAGCCGAGAATACCGACATCATCGCCCTTTCCGTCGATCCGCTCGACAAGGCCCAGGAGATGGTCGCAAGAACCGGCGCGAAATTTCCCATCGGCTACGGCCTTAAAGTGCCCGAAGATGCCGACCGGGTCGGCGCCTACTGGGAAGAA
>DATLCH010000174.1:0-4116 GCA_035526465.1 Candidatus Limnocylindrales bacterium
CATGCGCCGCTGCGGCGTGTGGGCGATGCTGCGTTTGTTCACTTATGCGCTCCTCGGAAAGCTGCAAGAGATCCGCGAGTTCGATTCCCTGTCGAGCAAAGAACTGTGGATCGACTCGCGGCGTAAACAACTAGCCGTCGCGCTCGACGGTGAAGTGACTCGGCTACGACCGCCGCTTCATTACCGGATTCATCCGGCCTCGCTCACGGTCATGGTGCCACACGGGTAAAAAGATCGCCGCCGAGCCCGCTTAGCTGCGGCGCACGTTCACTTCGTTGTGCTCACCGTATGCGCACGATCGTTCATTTATCCGACCTTCATTTTGGTACGGTGGAGCGAGAAATTTTGGCTCCGCTCAAGCAGACCATCTTGGCTGCCCATCCTAACCTGATTGCGGTATCGGGCGACCTGACGCAGCGAGCGCGCCGGCAGCAGTTCGTCGAGGCCCGCGCATTTCTCGACTCATTGCCGTTCCCCAAGCTCGTCGTGCCCGGTAATCACGACGTGCCGCTGTATAATTTTTACGCGCGCTTTGCCGACGGGTTAAAGCGTTATCGAAAATACATTTGTGCGGACACCGAGCCTTTCTACCAGGATGACGAAATTGCCGTACTCGGAATCAATACGGCACGTTCCCTGACGTTTAAGGGCGGACGCATCAGCGAGCGCCAAGTGGAGCTTGCACGCGAGCGTTTAGCGCCGCTCACCGGGTTGGTGAAAATAATTGTCACGCATCATCCGTTCGATCTGCCGGAGCATTATTCCGAGCGGGCTTTGGTGGGACGCGCGCGCATGGCTATCTCGGCATTTGCCGAATTCGGTATCGACCTGTTTCTCGCCGGGCATCATCACGTCGGTTTTGCTCAACCCAGCACTTGGCGCTTCAAGATCAACGGCCATTCGGCACTTCTGATACAAGCCGGCACGGCAACATCGACCCGTCGCCGCGAGGAATTAAATTCGTTCAATATCCTCGGCATCGATGGCGCAACGATTTCAGTGAAGCGCATGGTTTGGTCTTCTCAAAGGGGTTTTGTCACGCAAGCTGACGAAGTTTTTCGTGGTAGCGATAAGGGCTGGACTCTTCAGGGACAGCAGGATCAAGCGTCGCAAATTAGCACCGATAAAATAACGCCTCTGTCCTAATTACGGTACATTTTCGGCGAGTCTGCGGGGGAAATTAGATTGGCATGCGATTTGGACTGTATGGCTCAAAGAAGCTTCAGGAGGTTCAAAATGGGTCAATCGGTCCAAGAGTGCGGCGGGCACAAGCAAGATCCTCGAAGACTCTTAGGGTTGATATGCTCATCCTGCGGTCGCGGCTTTACGTCCGAAGAAGAGCTCCGGGACCACCAAGTGGCTTGTCGCAGCAGCTTTGAATTCCTCAGCCAGTTTGAATCCCTTGCGCCGAATTACGACTTGTTAAATTGATCAGTCAATTAAAGCGATGCGGAGATTCTCCTACCTCGCTTCAGTAGTCGGTCTCTTCATCGTCGGTGTGCCGCTGGGCGTTCACCTGTTGCGCAGCGAGTCGGTTTTTACCAACCATCCTTCGATCACCGCCGCCAGCTCGTTGGGCAAACCAGAGACGTGCCTGCGGTTGGGCTTCGCCGCTCGCTCCGGTCTTTACCTTTCCAACGTGCGTGTGGCGATCAGAGATTTCCACGGCGATCTGGTGATCGACCTCGTTTCGGACGGGCCCTGGCTGCAAGTTCCGTTGGCTCCGGGGACTTACCATGTCGCGGCGAATTTTGACGGCACCGTTCATGAGCTGCGCAACGTGCGCCTCAGCGACGGCGATAGTGTCACTCATGTCCTCTACTGGGACTTGAACATCGTGCCGATTGAACTCCTCGCACAGATATACGGCTTGAACAGTGTTTAACCGTTGCTTCGAGCATGCTGACCGCTTCATGGCCTGCAGGCGAGCGGGCTCAGAGTTGCGAACACACCGCAGTGGTAATTTTTGCCGTGATCGGTAAATGATCCGAAGCAACCTGCGCCGGCGGTTGGCGATGCACGCGCGTCGAAACTAGGGCGTTTTCAGGCCATACCCAAATACGATCGAGGGCTAACAGCGGCAACCAGGAAGGAAATGTCCGCAGCCGTGTGGATCTGCCGAAGTGCGGCTTGATGCTTCGCGAGGTTCGGCCATAGGGATGCCACTCGTTGAGGTCGCTCAAAACTATCACCATGGCATCCCGGCGGTGACCAACCGCTTTGATTAACTGGTCACCCTGGTAGAAGCGTTCGCGGCTGCTTAAGCCAAAATGGGTCACGATGACGCGGACGATGACACCGCCGATATCCAAGTCGACGTCGATGGCGCCGCGCGGTTCACGGCGCGGAACGCTTAAGTCAATGGTGCGGACATCGAGAATTTTATGGCGAGTCAGCAGTACATTGCCATAATCGCTATCGCGTCGTCGCATGGTGCGACCGGCAATTGCCTTTAAGCCAGTCTCGCGCGCGAAAAAATCGAGCTGATACATTTCATCGCCGTCAGGATTGGTATCGACTTCCTGTAATCCGATAACGTCGGCTTGCAACTGCTTTATAACTTGGACGATGCGCCGGCGATCGTGCCGTCCGTCCGCGCCGACCGCCTGATGAATGTTGTAAGAGGCGGCGGTGAAGTCGGTCATCGGCGCTATGGCACCGGCTTGACCATCTTGACCAACTGATTTCATAACGGGAATTGCTTTTGAATTTTTGCCACTTCTCCAACCCGGGTTCAACACGGCGTTAAAACTTAGGTGATATATCATCTCCTGTGCGGCCGTCCTAGAACTGCGACGCGGACATCAATTTGTCCGACTGCTAGGACGAGGAGAGTACTTTTAGAATTGCGAAAGTATTGCGAATCCGAGGATGCATGGCATGTCAGTTGCTCGCTCGGATTCGGAGTATGTATTTTCTTCGACACAGTCCCGAGTGCGTAGCACGACATGAATAAGAAAAAATCGGTCCGATTGGCGGCCGTCGGCGACTTACATTGCACCAAAAACTCCCAGGGCAAATTGCAAGCGCTGTTCCAGCAAATTAACCAGAGTGGTGCGGACGTTTTGCTGTTGTGCGGTGACCTTGTCGATTATGGACACCTGGATGAAGCGATCGTGTTAGCTAAGGAATTGGCGCCGATTAGGATTCCTATGCTCGGGGTTTTCGGCAATCACGAATACGAGTCGGGCCAGCAGGAAGACGTTCGGCGTATTTTGGCGGATGCCGGCGTGACGATTCTCGATGGCGATGCCATCGAAATTCTTGGCATCGGCTTTGTTGGCGTCAAAGGGTTTGGCGGTGGCTTCGACGATCATGCGCTGCAACCCTGGGGCGAAGAATCGACCAAGCAATTCGTTCAACAGGCGCTCACAGAGACTCTCAAACTGGAGTCCGCTCTGGCTAAGCTGCGCACCGAACAGCGTATCGCACTACTCCATTACTCGCCGATCCGTGCGACGGTTGTCGGCGAGCCGCCGGAGATCTATCCATTTCTTGGGTCAAGCCGACTCGAAGAGCCGCTTAACCGCTATTCGGTTAATGCGGTTTTTCATGGCCACGCGCATCGCGGTGCGCCCGAGGGGCGGACCCAGAAAAACGTGCCGGTGTTCAACGTGGCGATGAAGTTACTCGCACAAGTTTACTCAGATCGGCCGCCTTTCCGGATTTTTGAAGTTCCAGCCCCCTCATGAGCAGCCTTATGGAATGCTTGACGGATCAAACTAAAACCAACAATTTTTACGTCAGCGTGTTAAAAACGCTCAACGATGCGAACATTCCGTTTCTCGTCGGCGGCGCCTGTATGCTCGAGCGCATCACCGGCATCGTCCGGCCGACCAAAGACTTTGACCTGCATGTGCGGCCCGAACAGCTGCCGGAAATATTTGCCGTCCTCGATCGCGCGGGTTACCAGACTGAGATGACTTTCTCCCATTGGCTCGGCAAGGTATTCCAGCGCACCGATTACATCGACATCATCTTCAGCTCCGGAAACGGCCTATGCCGCGTGGACCAGGAGTGGTTCGATCACGCTATCAAGGGTGAGATTTTCGGTCTTCCGGTGCTTTTTTGCGCTCCCGAAGAGGCGATCTGGTCCAAGGCTTTTATCATGGAACG
>DATLCH010000192.1:0-7484 GCA_035526465.1 Candidatus Limnocylindrales bacterium
CACAATCGCGCGGCCGTTGGCTGCGATCATCGAACCGCCGATCGCCTGGACGGCGCGAAAAAAAATCAATTGGCCGGTGGTTTGGGTCAGGCCGCAAATCGCCGAAGCGATCACAAAAATGATAAATCCAAGCGTGTAAAAACGCCGCCGGCCAAATAGATCGCCAAGCCGGCCCATGGTGATGATCAAACCGATCAAAACCAGATCGTAAACCAGGATAGTCCATTGGATGGTTGTGAAGGGTGTATTAAAAATCTGCGCCAGTGTCGGCAACGCGACCGTGATGGCGCGCTGATCGAGACCGACCAGAGCCTGACCGAGACAAACGCTCAGCAAAATCAGATTCGCCGCGCGTTTTTTGTTGTGGACTTCTCCGCCGGTCTCGTTTGCTGCCATCGCAGGGTTGCCTAATCTTTCCGCGCGCCACGCATGGCCGCGAAGAACACCGACAGGATGGCGAAGGCAGTGATCCAGTGGGCGGTAAAGGCGAAGGACTGCAGGAAGACTTCCGGTGCTGCCGTCCAACTGGCCGGCGACTCGATCTGCGCGGCGGTGAGGCCGTTGGCGCTCAAGGCGTAGGTCATCACCGCGCCGGAGATGGCGATCCCCATGGCGCCGCCGATTCTACCCGTGGTCAGGGTCATGCCGGAGGCGGCACCGACTTTGTCGCGCGGAACCGTGCTCATGATCGCGCTTTGACTGGGTGAATTAAACAGCGCCCAGCCGAGGCCGATCAAGATTTGCGGCATGATCATCTGGAAAATCGTCGATCGCAAGGTCAGGGAGCCAATCAAATATTGACCGACCATCATAATCGCAGCGCCGACCGTGCACAGTAGGCGCGAACCGAAACGGTCCGATAGTCGGCCGGCGATCGGCGCCAACACGATGATCACCACCGAGCCGCCGATCAAGATCCAGCCCATCTGTGTCGGCGTGAAACCCATAAGATTCTGCAGGTAGAACGGAATCAAGACGCTGACCGCGGACTGGGTCAAAGTGAGAAAGAAAAGACTTAAATTAGCCGCGGTGAACAGCCGATTGCGAAACAGCGACACGCTGAGGATGGGCGTCGGCGCTTTCTGTTCGGTGCGAATGAATAGATAAAGTGTCGCCGCGGCAATGGCGAAAAAGACCAGGACCAGGCTATCGTAAATACCGCGGTGCGGCAGGCGATTGAGCGCATAGAGAAAACAGACATTGGTTAGTAGCAGATAGCCGGCGCCGGCGAAATCAATTTGCACGCGGGTTTCGCTGGCGGGGCGTTCTTTGAGAATTTTCCAGCCGGAGTAAGCGCAGGCAAGTCCCAAGGGTATGGTCAGAAAAAATACCCAGCGCCAGCTCACGGCATCGATGATGAAGCCGCCGAGCGTCGGGCCAGTGATGTACCCGACGTGAAACGCCATGGAAGTTATGCCCAATGCTTTGCCGCGTTCGGACGCCGGCGAATTGACCGTGACGAGGGCTCGGCCGTTGGCCATGATCATCGCTCCGCCGATGCCTTGAAACACGCGGAATAATATCAATTGGGCTGACGATTGTGCCGCGCCGCACAATGCTGAACCGGCTGCGAAAATCAGGAAGCCAGAAACGTAGATCCACTTACGACCGAAGAGATCGCCAAGCCGCCCGAGGGTCAACACCAGCCCGATGACGCAAAGATCATAGACCAGCAAAACCCATTGAATAAACGATAGATCGCTGTGGAACGCCTGGGTGAGAGTGGGTAATGCGACTTGAATAGCGCGATGGTTAATCGCCACCAAGGCCAGCCCGAACGATACTTGATACAACACCCGCCGGGAGTGGTGCCGTTGCTCCTCGCTAACATTTGAATCGGTCATGAAACAAAAAATAAAGAGGGGGCAGCCGAGATCGGCTGCCCCCTCTTCTGATCATCTCTTTTCAGAAGAATTTACGACTTAGAGGTGCTCAGTTGCTCCTTGAGCGCGCGGCGTAACTCGGCTTTGGCGCGTTTACGCAGAACGTCTTTTTTGTTCTGCAAGATTTTCCCCGGCGGCGGCAGTTCTTTGCGTACTTTCGCCAGACCGATGGGAATCTTTTTAGCCGCTGGGCTCAATGTAGCGTCCTTTGCTCCAAGGCCTCGGCGCTTGCCGCCGGACGACCATGAGAAAAGCAGAGTTCGTCGTCATCCACGTCCACGCTAACAGTGTCGCCTTCCTTGAACTCCGCGGCAAGAATCTTAACTGCCAATGGATCCTGAATCAATCGCTGGATGGTGCGCTTGAGCGGTCGAGCGCCGTAGACCGGGTCATAGCCTTTTTCGGCGAGCAAGGCTTTGGCCGGCTCGGAGATCTCCAAGGCCATCTTGCGGTTGGCCAAATTCTGCCGCAGGCGCTTGAGTTGAATATCGACGATCAACTTGATCTCTTCGCGACCCAGGCTGCTGAAAATAATTGTCTCGTCGACCCGATTCAAAAATTCCGGCCTGAAGGCTTCGCGCAAGGCATTGTTGACGAGCTGTTCCATTTGCTTACGATCTTTACCCGCGAGCTCCTGGATGAACTGACTGCCGAGGTTCGAAGTCATGATGATCACGGTATTCTTGAAATCGACCGTGCGTCCCTGGCCATCGGTCATGCGGCCGTCTTCGAGCACCTGCAAAAGCGCGTTGAAGACGTCGGGATGGGCCTTCTCGATCTCATCGAATAGCACCACTGAATAAGGCCGGCGGCGCACGGCTTCGGTGAGTTGTCCCCCCTCATCGTAGCCGACATACCCCGGAGGCGCGCCGATGAGCCGCGACACGGAATGTTTTTCCATGTACTCCGACATGTCTAGGCGCACCATCGCCTGTTCGTCGTCGAAAAGAAACTCGGCCAGCGCTCTGCATAGTTCGGTTTTACCCACGCCGGTCGGTCCCAAAAAGATAAACGAGCCGATGGGCCGGTTCTGATCCTGCAGGCCGGCGCGCGCACGCCGCACAGCGTTGGAAACGGCGATGATGGCATTTTCCTGACCGATGACGCGGAGCTTTAATCGCTCTTCCATTTTGAGCAGCTTCTGGACCTCGCCTTCAAGCATTTTAGACACTGGAATGCCGGTCCATTTGGCAACTACTTCGGCGATGTCTTCGGCGTCGACTTCCTCCTTGAGCATCTTTTGATGCGATTGCAATTCGGCAAGTTTGCGATTGACCGTTTCGCTCTCTTTTTCCAGTTGAGTCAAGGTGCCGTAGCGCAGTTCGGCGGCTTTGTTCAAATTGCCTTCCCGTTGGGCTTTCTGTTCCTCGACTTTGGTCGCCTCGATCTTTTCTTTGATCGCGCGCAACTGTTGAATCGCCGCTTTTTCATTCTGCCAATGGGCTTTGAGCCCGCTCGCGGTTTCTTTCAGATTGTGAATTTCCTGTTCGAGGTGCGCCAAGCGCCCGATAGAGGCTTTGTCCTGTTCGCGCTTGAGCGCCTGGCGTTCGATTTCCAGCTGCATGATTTTGCGCTCGACCTCGTCGATCTCAATCGGCATGCTATCGATCTCAATTCTCAAACGTGATGCCGCTTCGTCGATCAAATCGATGGCCTTGTCCGGCAAAAACCGATCGCTGATGTAGCGATGCGATAGTGTCGCTGCTCCGATGATCGCTGGATCGGTGATGCGCACGCCATGATGAACTTCATAGCGTTCCTTCAAGCCGCGCAGAATCGCGATGGTGTCTTCCACCGACGGTTCGCCGACGTAAACCTGCTGAAAGCGCCGTTCGAGCGCGGGATCTTTCTCGACTCGCTTGCGATATTCGTCGAGCGTGGTGGCACCGACGCAGCGCAATTCGCCGCGCGCCAAGGCCGGCTTCAACATGTTCGAGGCATCCATGGCGCCTTCGGCGGCGCCGGCGCCGACCAGCGTGTGCAGCTCGTCGATGAACAGCACGACCTGACCGCTCGCTTCGGTGACTTCTTTCAAAACAGCCTTGAGTCGGTCTTCAAACTCGCCGCGAAATTTTGCCCCGGCAACCAAGGCACCGAGGTCCAAGGCGACGAGTTTTTTGTCTTTCAAACCCTCCGGTACATCGCCGTTGACGATGCGCAAGGCGAGGCCCTCGACGATGGCGGTTTTACCGACACCCGGTTCGCCGATCAGCACCGGATTATTTTTGGTGCGACGCGACAAAACTTGAATGACCCGGCGAATTTCATCGTCCCGGCCGATTACCGGATCGAGCTTGCCCTTGCGCGCTAGATCAGTGAGGTCGCGCCCATACTTTTCTAAAGATTGATATTTTTCCTCTGGATTGCGGTCGGTGATGCGCTGGGAGCCGCGAATGCTGACTAACGCTCCTAAAATTTTATCGCGGGTCGCACCGAGCTCTTTAAGAATTTTGCCGGTCTCGCCGCTGTCTTGCACCATCGCCAGGAGCAAATGCTCGGTCGAGACGTATTCGTCCTTGAGCGCCTCGGCTTCCGACTCAGCGCTTTCAATCGTTTTCTTGAGCCGCGGTGTGATATAGCTTTGACCGCTCGCGCCAGTGACCTGGGGTAAACGGTCAAGCGCTTTTTGCAATCGCTCGGTCAGCTGGGTCAGCGGCACGCCGAGTTTCTGCAAGAGCGACAAGACCACCCCTTCCTTCTGTCCTAACAGTGAGAAGAGTAGGTGTTCGACATCGAGCGCCTGGTGATTGCGCTTATCCGCCAGCGCTTGCGCTTCGCGTAAGGCTTCCTGAGATTTCGTGGTTAGTTTTTCTAAACGCATGGGTGTCTCCGCTGCTGTTGAGATCTCGTCGTCATTGCGACAAATCGGCAGCCAGCTGTCCTGGAATGTAAACTAGGACTTTGTCTTATTCGCCATTTCGAGAGAGATTTTAACTTCTCCCGCAGAGAGAACGCTACGACATACTCTCTGCTTTGAGGAAGTTAAGCATCGTCAGGCGAGGTGTCAAGAAAATCGCCTGAAGGGTAACAACCGCCGGGTCGGCGATGTGAGTGCTAATTTTGCGGCTTGGCGGGATCGAAGTATTCGAACATCGGCGTTGGTTGGCATGACTCAGCCGGCGCCGATCCAGGTGGGTCGATGACAATACCCTGGTCGTGCTGCAGCGTGAACCGGTGTTTAATGGGAGCGACGGCGACACCGCGCATTTTTTTGACGGTCACGGTGCGCTCACAACCGGCTGCGGATTCGCTCAGCTTGAATATGAACACACCAGCGGCGAGATGTTCTTCGATCCTCACCTCGGGACTTACCGCACCGTCGGGGCAGCGCTGCGCGGTGAAAAGGTTGGTGACGCCTATCTGGGTCTGGAGCAATTGGATCAGTGAGCGGGCTTGATCCTGGGGTGGACTTCCAGAGTCAGGAGGAAGGATGAATGGAGTAATCGGATCGATGATCAGCTGTGTCGCGCCCAGTCGTCTCACATAGTTGCCAAGATCGGCGACGATCTTTTGCGGATCGATGCCTTTTTCGCCGCCGCCGCGAGTGCCGAAATAGGGCGCGGCATCGAGGACGATCAACTGTTTTTCCTGGATATGTGGTTGCAGGTTCCAGCCCAGAGCCGCGGCAGAATCGAGGATCTCCGAAGGCCGCTCGTCGACGGTTACATAGACCGCCTTATCGCCCTGCTTCAAGCAAATCGCGACGAACTGCAGACAGGCTATGGTTTTGCCCGTACCCGCTTCGCCGGCGAAGAGATACGTCCGCCCCCGGTTAAACCCCCCGTGCAGCAATGCATCCAAACCGCCGATGCCGGTAGAGATCCGTTCGTTGCCCATAGACGATGCTCTGGCGAGCGTTTATCCCGGCTGGACCACCAGACCCTCGTGCTCGACGATGTCGAATTCCAGTTGAGTCGGTTTGACGTTGGTGCAGCGCATTTTTTCGACGATCATACTGCGCGCCAGATGGCCGTCGTTGCGCCAAATCATTTCCAGAACGATGGCGCCTGCGACCATATACTCCTCGATGCCGTGCATGCTGCGCTCGCCGGTTCGGGGCACGGCGTATGAAGTAAGGATGTTGGTGGTCGCCATCGAAGAACGCAGTAGCTTGATAAAAAGACGAGTTTGATCCTGGATTCTGGCGGCGCTGTCGCGTAACAGCACGAAGGGTCCGGCGGGATCGAGGACCAAACGCTGGGCGCCGATCTGGTTGACGAAGGCGGCCAGGTCGCTCACGGCTTTTTGCAGATCGATCTGTCGTTCGCGGCCGGCGCCGGGAAGCGAGCTCAAATACGTCCCGGCATTAAGTATTGCCAGTTCTTTGTTCTCGACGTGACGTTCGAAATCCCAGCCGAGGGAAGCAGCCTGTTCGAGCACATCTAAGGGGCCTTCGTCCGCAGTCACGAAAATGCCTTTTTCACCGTGGGTCAAACCGTCGGCGAGAAACTGCAGGGCGAAAATGGTCTTGCCGGTACCCGGTTCGCCGGTCACCAGTATTGAACGACCCTTTGGAAATCCGCCTTCGATCAATGGGTCCAAGCCCTTGATCCCGCTGCTTACCCGTTCGGTTTGTAGCATCGTTGTCCTTCGCTATGCTGGAGTTTCTTGCGCACTTATTGTGATTGCTCGCGGTTATTCGCACAGCCTAAGAGCGCCAGCGGCGTTTTGATCCGAAGCTGCTTTGCCAACGTCGTCCCGGCGCCGCTGGATGGCCGTTGTCACCCTCAATGGCATCGAACGTGGCCTCAAGTCGCCGCGGCTCGGTCAGATCAGCAACGCTGATCAGCAATGAGCCATTAACCGGTGCGGCTGGGTGTTGCTCCTCGGTCAGCTGTTGGCGCAGAATCTCTATTTGGTGGCGATGCTCCTGCTCAATTCCAGCAATAATCGCCTGGCGCTCTTCGACAGCCCACTCCGTCTGGCTAAGTTCGGCCTGCAGCAGCGCCAATTGCGCCTGGTATTCCATGCGCATGCGCTCGGCATCGCCACTGGCACTGTTTTCCGCTTGGATCGCATGAGCCTCGAGCTGCGTAAAGCGCTCACTTAAGCTGTCCAGTTCGCCTTTGACCCGCACCAACTCATCGTTGCGGTTTTGTAAAATCAAATTGCGTTCCTGGGCTTCGCCGATGAGCCGGTCGATTTCACCGCGTAACGCTTGCTCGGTCGCGGAGGTGGCCCGGGCAATCTCCTTGTGGCGCGCGGAGCCCTCCGCGGCTTCACGGCTGAGCGCGGCTGCGCGTACCTCGTATTCCTGGCGCAGCTGTTCGTCACGGTTGAGAGCAGCCAACTCAGTCTGTTGCAATGCGGATTGCAGCTCTTCGAGTCGCTTGTGTAAAACAGCCATTTGCGCTTGCGCCTCGGAGGCTTCCCGACGGCGATCTTCACTGGTGTTTTGATACTCGCGCACATTCGTTTCGAGTTGTTCGACGTGGCTGCGATAACGCGCGCCCAGGTCATCCATAGCCGCTTGTTGCTGTGCCACAGCGGCCGATTTTTGTTGCAGTTCGTGGCGCAGGCCACTGAGTTCGCGCTCGAGAGCGCTCTTGGCCTGGTGGATTTCGCGCGCTTCGTTTTCACTGCGTGCACTGATTGTTTCAG
>DATLCH010000206.1:0-7407 GCA_035526465.1 Candidatus Limnocylindrales bacterium
ATGAGCAAGCTAAGAAAGATTTTGGCACCGACCGATTATTCCGATTTGTCGATTGCCGGTCTACGCCATGCGTTCGAGAGTGCCTACGAAGCCGGCGCGGAGCTGATCGTCCTGCATGTGGTCGAGATGGGCGATGACTGGTTTAGCAAAAGCAAAAACTTCGGCCCTGTGCGCACGTTGATGGCGGAACAGAAAGAGTTCCTCGACAAATTCTTAAGAGCAAAGTTCGGCGCATTCATGAATCTGGTCGAAGTGAGTCAGAGGGTCGAACTGGGTACAGCCTATGTCAACATTGCCGAGATGGCCGAGCGTGAAGCCGTGGACGTCGTCATGATGTCAACGCATGGTCGCACTGGACTCGATCATTTATTGCTGGGCAGCATTACCGAAAAGGTGATTGCCCGTGCACATTGTCCGGTGCTAGCGATTCCTGCGCTTTACCGGCATGATCCCGTGTTCCAAGCAGCGTGAGATGTGGAGTAATCAGTCGGCGGCTCAAGCCATTCGGGGGATGCGCCGCCGAGTACATCGGAAAAATTCGAACTAGTCGGGTCAATGGTCGTGATCGCGTGTAGAGGCCCGTCGTTCGCACGTGAAAACTTCCTGGCTCAACCGGTAAAATATCCGTCAGGCAACTTTGCTGGAGCGCCTTTTAAAAACCAGCACCTCGCTAGATGTCCCCGCCTCGGTCGCGACTGATCGGATAGTCACTTCAAATTCACAACAGATATTTTGCTGTCGACAGCTGTGGCGATAGGACTCGACCTGTCCTTGCGAATGGCATACAAGCTTGCGCGCGTCACTGACCACGTGTAACTTCGCTCGAAAGTATTATGCGTCAAGTGCTGTAAAGTCCTGAGGGGAGATTCACGTCGTGGAGTCCTATTCGGAATCGATCGCTAAGTTCGCTGCGGGCTTGAAGCTTGCCGACGTGCCGTCCGAAGTCGTTGAGAAGGCAAAATTGGTTTTTCTCGACACCCTTGGTATTGCCCTGGCATCGTCGACGATGGATTTCGGCACCATGGTCATCAACGTTGCCAAGAAGCTCGGCGGTATCGCCGACAGCCTGATCATCGGTACCTCGAGCCGGGTGGCGTCCGCCAATGCTGTGATCGCCAACGGTACTTTAGCGCATGGTTTGGACTACGACGATACTTTGGAAGAGGCGATCGTTCACACCGGCTCCTGCGCATGGATGACCGCCTTCGCGGTGGCCGAGGAAAAGCTCGCGCACGGGCGAGCGCTTCTCGAAGCGGCCATCGTCGGCACCGAGGTGCTTTGTAAGATTGGGCTGGTGGCGCCGGGAAAGTTTCACGCCCGCGGTTTTCATCCGACGGCGATCTGTTCGACTTTCGGCGCAGCGGCGGCGGCGGGCCGGCTCTACGATTTGAGCCATGCTCAATGGGTCGATGCCTTGGGCCTATGCGGCAGCCAAAGCTCGGGCATCATCGAATATTTGGCCGATGGCACCTGGACCAAGCGCTTGCACCCTGGATGGTCTTCTCATGGCGGCGTCGTTGCGACGCTGCTGGCCAAAGAAGGCTTTCGCGGGCCGGCAAAAGTTTTCGAAGGGACCAACGGGTTTTTTCCATCGTTCGGCGGCAAGAACGATTACCGCTACGAAAAAATCGCCGAGCTCGGCAAGATCTGGGAGATTCCCAAGTTGACGTTTAAATCGTACCCATGCGGCTCGATCTCCCATCCCTATATGGATTGCGCTCTTAAAATTAAACAGAAATATTCGCCGGCACCGGCGCGGATCAAAGAGATCGTCTGTCGCACCGCGCAAGGGCCGGTGCATCGTCTGTGGGAACCATTGGCGGACAAGCAGACACCGAGCAGTTCCTACGGCGCCAAATTTAGCTTGCCGTATAGCGTCGCCGTCATGCTTGTTCACGGCCGGGCTGGATTGAAAGAATTTACCGATGAAGCGATTCGCGATACCGAGGTTTTACGCTTGGCCGCCAAAGTTCGTTACGAACTCGATCCAACCATCGATTATCCACGCCATTTTTCCGGCCACGTCAAAGTGTTTCTCGACGACGGCACGGTGCTTGAAGAAAATCAGCCGCACCCGCGCGGCGGCTTAGAAGACCCGTTGCCGCCGGCTGACATCGAAGCGAAATTCCGTGCCAACGCTTGCCTGGCATTGCCGCCAGAGCGAGTCGAAAAAATTCAAGCTGCGGTGCAGCACTTGGAACAACTCGGTTCGACGCGGGAGCTGAGCGATCTGTTGATCCAAGCATGACGCTGTCCCTAACTACTTCCCGGCGGTGAAACGCGTGCCGATCGCCGTCACAAAAAAATTCTCTATTTTGGCCAAGTACATTTTGTTGCTGTTGTTTTCTGTCAGTTGTGGCGGCGAGAGATTCGATCACGTGCGTAATCTGGCGTCGCCCAATGAAGTGATTGTGTGTTTGGGCGACAGTTTAACCGAAGGAGTCGGTGCCGATTCGGGCCAAGATTATCCATCTGTCCTGTCGAGTGAACTGGCTTTTCCTGTGGTCAATCACGGCAGGCGCGGCGACACTACGGCGCAGGCGTTGACGCGCTTACCAGAAATCCTCGAAGCCAATCCGCGCCTAGTGGTCGTGTTCTTAGGTGGCAATGATTTTTTGCGCCAAGTGCCGCGCAGCGAGACTAAAAAGAACTTAGCAGAGCTGGTGCGGCGTCTTCAGGCACATGGAGCAATGGTGGTGATCGCCGGGATGGGACTGGGGATCTTCACTGATGAATTCAGTCCGATATACGAAGCGACGGCTACGCAGTTCGGCGCCTACTACATACCCCAGGTGATGCAAGGAATTCTCAACGAACCGCGGTTGAAAAGCGATCAGATTCACCCCAACGCCGCCGGGTACCGCTTACTCGGACAGCGCATTGCCGAAAAGCTCAAGCCGTTATTGCGCGAGGCCGATCGAGTAACCGGACGACACGGCTTCTAGTCAGGTAAGAAACAGCCACGCCCGTTCAGTATAATAGCTGTCCAGTAATCACGCCGCTGATTAAATTGGATCGCTGAAGCCGAATAGCCAGCCCAATTGATCACGCTTGAAATCACCGAAGACGCGAAGAGTTTTTTAAGCAATAGACCCAGCCGGGATGCAATCGATGGCGAGAAAAGGCTGCCGGCGCGTTCTAGAGCAAATGACACACTACGCGCACGAGCAATAATCCCGCCGGCACCAAGTATAAATGGCTGATGATCACGTTATTGCTAAGGCGAGCAATAGGAAATAAACACTGGTGCGGATCCAAGATTTCATCAACTCTTTGACTATGTTATAGCCGCTATTTGATGGCAATGAGCGAAACTAAAAAACTCTCCGGCAAGGTTGCGCTAATCACCGGCGGTAGCCGCGGCATTGGTCGCGCGATCGCCGCAGCCTATGCGGAGCAGGGTGCGCAAGTATTTATCTGCGGGCGCAACAATAACGATGTCCGGCGTACTATCGACGAACTTCGACTCGGCGGCGCCGCCATCGAGGGGGCGAGCGGCGATATCGCTGACCCTGAGGATGTCCGGCGCATCGTGCACGAGACCGTTGCACGCTTCGGCACAATCGATGTGTTGGTGAATAACGCCAGCTTGCTTGGACCCCGCGTTACGATAGCCGAATATGATTTTGCCGCCTGGCGAGAAGTCCTAGCCACTAACCTGGATGGGCTATTCCTGGTGACGCACGAGGTGCTGCCGATCATGTTAGCGCGCCACTCCGGCGCGATTATCAATCTGACATCGGGTGTCGGACGCGTGGGAAAAGCGAAATGGGGCGCCTATGCCGTGTCGAAGGCGGCATTGGAGGGCTTCACTCAGGTGCTTGCCGACGAAGTGAGCGCCGAGGGTATCCGGGTAAACTCGGTCAATCCGGCGGCGACCAGGACCGAAATGCGGGCTCAGGCCTATCCAGCGGAAGACCCGACGACGCTGCCCACCCCGGAATCGATCATGCCGGTGTTTGTTTACCTGGCGTCGGACGAGTCCAGGGCAGTTTCCGGTCAAGCCTTGAACGCCCGGGAGTGGCTCGGCAAATGATTGATCTCTCCGGACGTTTCGTGTAAAGATCGCCCACTATGCCCTGGGTCCAACGTAAACCAACTGGTAACCGGATCTATTGGATTGCAGTCGGAGTCGCCTCCGTACTGTTCGGAATTCTGACGGGTTACGCGTTGTGGGGCCAAACGGCTTCTCTAGTGACCAATGTCGAACACCAACTGAACGCGTACGAATCGCGAGTTCGCAACCTCGAAAGACGGCTGCAACTCATCGAAGCCGGTGTCGGGGTTGAAAATGCCAGCGCGGTGGCGGAGATCTCCGTCCGTGTTTATTAGTTGAACTGCTCGATTTCCTGCCAGCATCGAGGCGTCCACTCACATTTTTGGGGGCAGTCATTCATGATTAAAATTTTCCTATTACTTTGTAGTTTTCTTGTCGGCAGTGTTCAGGCCCAAGACCTGAAGAAGATCAAGATTGGTTATCCGGCGATATCCTATAATCAAATACATATTTGGATCGCCAAGGACGCGGGAATCTATCGGCGGCATGGGCTCGATGCCGAAGTGATTTTCTTCCGCGGCGGGCAAATGGCGACCCAGGCTTTGGTCGCCGGTGATCCGCCGATCGTCAATATCGGCACCGTCGTGCCGGCGGGTTTACAGGGTCATGACATTGTTCTGATCGCGTCGTCCGAATCGGCTTACAGTTATTCCGTCGTCGCCAAGCCGGCCATCGCGCGAGTTGAACAGCTGAAAGGCAAGCGCTTGGGAGTCAGCGGCTTTGGCTCCGCGTCTCACAATGCCGCGTTGATTCTCTTGAAAAAATTCAATCTCGAAGCGGGCAAAGACGTTGCGCTGGTGGTAGCAGGTCCAACCATGGAGCGGCTGGGCGCCGTCGATGCCGGTCGCATCGATGCGACGATTCTCACGCCGTCCGAGCTGCCGCGCGCCAGGCGCCAAGGTTTGATCGAAGTCTTCGACATGCTCGAATTGGGCATCGAAGTTCAAGGGAACGGTTTTGCGACTTCGCGCGGATTTATTCGCAGCCAGCGCGAGACGGCAGTGAGCGCGCTACGCTCCTATGTCGAGGCAATTTATTTTATCGGCAAGAACAGGGATGAGTCCAAACGCATTGCCGGCAAGTACATGCGCACCAACGAGCAGGACGTGCTCGATGCCACTTATGACTGGTTTGTTAAGCGGGTGGCCAAGCGGCCTTACCCGACTTTGAAAGGGATTCAATATATTCTCGACGAGATGGCGCCGAAAATGCCGCAGGCCAAAAGCGCCAAGCCAGAACAGTTTGTCGACCTGAGCTTGCTGCAGCAGTTGGAAAAAGAAGGTTTCTTTGCCGAGATGAACAAGCGTTATCAGTAGCTTTGAGGCTGATGCGCATTCTAACCTAAAATTAAGGGGGCGATATGAATCTCCAGATTGGCCAGAAGTTTCCCGATATCGAGTTACCCGACCATGAAGACCAGCCCGCGAAGTTGTCCGAATTGGTCGGCAAATTTCCCTTTATCCTGACTTTTTACCGCGGCTACTGGTGAGCAAAATGCCAGGTGCAGTTGCGCCACTATGTGGAATTGCAGAAAGAGCTGGCAGTGAATTATTGTCACCTAGCCGTGTGCAGTGTCGATTCGCCGGATGTTAACGATGCCTTTCGCACTGGCTTGGGCGCGCAGTTTCCCTTCTTAAGCGATCACGAGCGCAAAGTCGTGAAGCTGCTCGACATGACGGAGACCTCGAAGAGTAAGGGCGTGACCGCCATGCCGCATACATTTTCTTTAATGCCGGACTTGACGATTCACAACATCTACAACGGCTACTGGTATTTGGGCCGGCCGACTCTGGACGAGCTGCGCGCCGATCTACGCGCAATGTTACGCAAAGTGCGGCCGGATTTCGCGGGTCCTGTGGGATAAGCACAGCACACTGGTTAAGTTCATCCGGTGGAGTTGCAAGAGCGCATGGTTGCCGGTAAGCTTTTCGTATGATTAGCCCTGACGAGATCAAAGAAACATTATCCAAGGCGCTGCCGGTAGCGCTTGTCGAGACCCAGGATTTGACCGGCGGCGGCGATCACTGGCAGGTGATTATTGTATCGGCGGCGTTTGAGGGCAAAGGTCTGCTTGAACAACATCGACTCGTTAACGAGGTGCTCAAGGAGCCGTTGGCGGACCAGCGGATTCATGCGCTGTCGCTAAAAACCTACAGTCCGGAGCAATGGGAGAAGTTGGGCGCCTAATTGCAAAAGGAGAGATGATTATGGCAGAAGACGTGATTAGTAAAATCGATGAGAAGATCAAGAATAATAAAGTTATGCTTTATATGAAGGGCACGCCCGATTTTCCTCAGTGCGGCTTTTCGGCGCACACCGTGGAGATACTAAAATCATACGGCTTCCCCTTCGCGAGCGACGACGTGCTTGCCGACGCGGCGGTACGCGAGGGCATCAAGCGCTACTCAAATTGGCCGACGATTCCGCAGATTTACATCGATGGCAAGTTTGTCGGTGGCTGTGACATCGTGCACGAGCTGCATGAGCGCGGTGAACTCGAACCGTTGCTCAAAGCAGCTTTTTCCAAGTAAATTTCACAGCCCCGAGTCTTAACGATTCGGGGCTTTTTGCGTCTAAATTCCATAGGAGGGTGAGTCCATGAAGAATCGTCTCGCCATTCTGGGCATTGTACTCAGCATGGCTCTGATCACGTCGTGTTCGTCGGTAGGCCGATGGGGTTCACACTACGATTTCGAAACCGGAATGGCGCTTTTTAACCAAGGCCGCTTCGCCGACGCGATCCCTTATCTGGAAGATGCCACGCGCGAGAATCCCAGGGACGCGGAGGCCTATCTTTATCTTGGCCGGGCTTATATCAGCGAGAGCAAGTGGCGTAAGGCAATCCCGCCATTGCGCACCGCCTTTCGGCTGTCGCCACGCGATACGCAACAGGAAATCATCAACCTGATCATCGACGCCGGATTTGCGGCGGCGATTAATGATTTTCGCTTAGGCGATATTCTTGATTCGCCGCGCCGTTCCAAAGAAACTTTGTAACAGCGCGGCGGCTCGGTTTTATAGCGAACATTACATGATCAGAATCAAATGGTGCTTGGTGCTATTGCTCCTCGTTTCGTCCGTGACTCCAGCGGCAGCCCAATTTGATAAGTTATTGAAGGATCTCGGCGGCAGGCTGCCGAGCGGCAGTGGCGGCTTGAATGACGCAAAGATCGGTTCCGGGCTGCAAGAGGCGCTTAAAGTCGGCACCGAAAACGCCGTCCAGCAGACCGGGACCGTCGACGGTTTTTTAATGAACAAAGCCATCAAGATTCTCATGCCCAAAACGTTGCAGTCCATGGAACAACCTCTACGGCTGGTTGGCTATGGGCCGCAGATCGACGAGTTTGTCG
>DATLCH010000211.1:0-4329 GCA_035526465.1 Candidatus Limnocylindrales bacterium
GTGGGCGCAGCCGGCGGGCTACGTCCACGCGCTCGGCGAAATCTGCCGGCGGCACGGTATTCTTTTCATTCTCGATGAAGTGGCCACGGGCTTCGGCCGCACAGGAAAAATGTTTGCTTGCGAACACGCCGGAGTGACGCCGGACATTCTTTGCCTGGCCAAGGGCATCACCGGCGGCTATTTGCCGCTGGCGGCAACGCTCACCACCGAAGATGTATTTGCGGCATTCCTCGGCGAGTACAAGCAATTCAAAACCTTTTTTCACGGACATACTTATACCGGCAATCCGCTCGGGTGCGCGGTGGCCATTGCCAACCTTGAAGTGTTCGCCAAAGAAGATATCGTCGGCAAAATGCAGCCGCGAGTAGGCGTTTTGCAGCAGCGTTTGCACGACGAATTCTTGGCGTTGACTCATGTCAGCGATGTCCGTCAGTGGGGCTACATGATCGGCATCGAATTGGTCCAAGACCGCGCGAACCGGAATAGCTTCCCGCCGGAAAAACGCGTCGGCCATCAAGTAATTCTCAAAGCACGCGAGCGCAGCGTGATGATCCGGCCGCTCGGGGATGTCATAGTACTCATGCCGCCATTAAGCATGACTGACGGTGAGTTAGCGACTTTGCTCGATGTTGTATACGACTGCATCGTCACAGTCACGGGAAATTAAATGGGTCAAGCGATCTTCGTCACCGGCACTGACACCGGAGTCGGCAAAACTTTTTTCACCTGCGGCTTGGCTCGCTGGCTGAAGTCTTACGGCTATAACGTCGGTGCGATGAAGCCGGCCGAGACCGGCTGTGAGCTGCGCGACGGTTTACTCTATCCAGAAGACGGCTGGCGTCTAAAGGAAGCAACCGGCTGCGAAGAGCCCATCGAGAGAGTTTGTCCGTACCGCTTGCCGGAACCTTTGGCGCCGAGTATTGCTGCGGAACGCGCGGGGTTAAAAATCGATATCGATCATTTGCTCGCGGTGTTTGCCGAGATTAAGCGCTCCCATGACATCACGTTGGTCGAAGGCGCCGGCGGCCTGATGGTGCCGCTCGTGCCGAGTTATACTTTCGCCGACTTCGCTCGGGTCGCTAAGCTGCCGACGATTGTGGTGGCGGCAAACAAGCTCGGTGTCATCAATCACCTATTACTCAGCTTGGAACATGCAAGTTGCATGGGCTTAACGGTACTCGGATATGTTTTGAACAGGTCGATCAACGAGCAATCTGTTGCCGCGGAAACCAATCGCGAAGTCTTGCTCGGTCTTACCGGAGTGCCCTGTCTAGGTGAACTGCCGTTTCACCAGCCCGGATCCGACCCGGCAAATCTCTTCGAGACGGAACTGGATTTGACCACCATTCATTTGTTCTTAGAGAAATTATGAAAACCCGACTGAACGCGTTCGTTCTCGTACTCGCTCTGCTCTTTTCGGCATCGGCTCTCGGCGCCGATAAAGTCATCATCTCCTACAGCAGCCGCAGTTATGCTTTCCTGCCGGCGCAGATCGCCGTGGCGCGAGGTTTTTTCAAGGACGATAATCTCGAGCCCTTGCTGATCCAAATGCGCAGTCAGGTGACCGTGCCGGCCCTGCTTAGCGGAGAAGTCCATTACACGCTCAGTTTCGGCAACATCATCGGCAGCGCCATGGCAGGGTTGCCTTTCAAGATTCTCGGCGTACTGACAGACAAACCGCTCCACAGCATCGTTGCCCGTCCGGAGATCAAGACCATTGCCGATTTGCGCGGTAAGCGCATCGGCTCGCAGCGCATCGGCGGCTCGGATCAACTCGCTGCGGAAGCGATTCTCCAGGCCAGGGGTATCGATCTTAAAGACGTTCAGTTCATTACCCTCGGCGGCGACGAGCCGGTGCGCACGGAAATGTTGCGCAAGGGTTTAGTCGACGCGATCTGCACCGTGCCGCCCGGACCGGTGCGCCTGGCGCGCGAGGGCTATAATGTTCTGGGCGGACCCAAAGACTTAAAGGTCGGCAGTCCGATCTCGGCTGTGGCGGTGACCGATACACGTTTGAAGACGCACCGAGAAGAAACCAAGAAAGTCTTGCGCGCGGTGCTGCGCGGTTTACGCATCATGCATGAGCGACGCGACGACACGATTGCGATCATGAGCAAGTGGCTAAACCAAAGCGCCGATGTCGCGCGCGATTCGTACGATTCAATTTTGCCGTCGTTTAGCCTCGACGGCGGCACTACTGACAAGACCTACGAGTTCGCCATCGATTCGCGCAAAGCCAGCGTCCGCGCCGATAAGCCGATCCCGCTGTCGCAAGTGCGCGATCTATCGCTGTTGCGCGAGGTACAAAAAGAATTGCGCTCGCAATGATCCAGCCGGGCCGATCTAAACCGAAACTAAGCCATCTCGATTACCCGTCGCCGGTATGGTTCTTACCTGTTCGTTAACTCGCCGTTAACCGTTCGTTTACAAGCCCGGAATACTAAATACTCGCGGCTGAGTTGTTATGGCTTCGCGAGCGCAGAAAGCAAATGGCGAGTAGCCAAACAACTCGTCACTGCCAGGTCTATTCGGCATTCGAGAACTCCATAATCGAGAGTGACAGTCGGTGGAAGGTCATAATTAGACCGGCGAGTGGACGCGCCATTCCTTAGTTGTGTTACCAAGGGTTCACTTGTTACAGTTACCTGGTACGGGGTTTCGTTTTTGGCGTTCCGCGCGACCGGCATTCGGAGCGAATCAGATGGATGCGAACACCTATATTAATCGTGAATTATCATGGCTTGAATTCAACCGCCGAGTCCTCGAAGAAGCCAAAGACGAGAGCGTGCCGCTCTTGGAACGAGTGAAATTTCTCGCGATCTTTAGTTCCAATCTCGATGAATTTTTCATGGTGCGGGTCGCCCGCCTCAAAGCCATGTTGTTCGAGGCCGACAACAGCTGCGATCCTGATGGCCTCGCGCCGGCGGAAGCGTTGACGGCGATATCTGCGCGAGTGCATGAATTGGCCGCTGAGCAGCATTTATGCTTTCTCAACACCATCATGCCGCAACTGAGCGCAGAAGGAATTCATCTGGTTCGTCCCGAAGAGATGAGCGGCGAGCAAGAACGTTTTCTCGAAGAGTATTTCCTGCGCACCCTGTATCCGATCGTTACGCCTCTGGCGATAGATCCGGCCCATCCGTTTCCCTATTTGCCTAATCGTTCTCTCGGTCTGGTAGTGTCCTTGCGGCCACTGACGGCATCACGTTTGCCGCATACCGATCTTTCCATTGTTCACATCCCCACCCAGGTGGCGCCGCGTTTCATAACTTTGCCGGCACGCGACGGACAACATGCCTTCATGCTGTTGGAAGACACCTTACATCACTATTTGCCGCGCCTGTATCATGGTTTCGAGATTGTTTCGTGCCACGCTATCCGCGTGACCCGGGATGCCGATTTCCTGGTTTCCCGCCGACGCGATGAGGATCTCATGATAACCATCGAGAAAGGCGTCCGTGAGCGGCGCATGGGTGACGCGGTGCGGTTGCAATACGACCCCGATCTGCCGCTCGAAACCGTCACTCAGCTGGTGGAGGAGCTTGAGCTCACACGTGAAGATCTCTATCCCGGGAAAGGATTCACCGCCTTCACAGATTTGTTTCAATTGTACAGCGCAGTCAATCTGCCACGCCTAAAGGATCGGCCCCAAGCGCCGTTGCCGGTGCCGGCTTTCGAGCGTGCCTCCGATATCTGGAGTGCGATTCGCAACGGCGACGTCCTGACCTTTCATCCTTATCAGTCGTTCGATGCCGTCGTGCGTTTTGTCGAGGAGGCCGCCAAGGATCCCAAGGTCTTGGCGATCAAGATGACACTCTACCGCGTCAGTCCAACCTCACCGATCGCTCAAGCGCTGGCGCGCGCCGCCGAAGCCGGCAAGGAGGTCTCGGTACTGGTCGAATTGCAAGCGCGTTTCGACGAGGAAGCCAATATCACTTGGGCGCGCGCGTTGGAACAAGTCGGCGCGCATGTGGTTTATGGCCTGGTCGGCTATAAGACGCATTGCAAAGTGTGCTTGGTGGTACGCCAGGAGGCTGACGGCATTCGTCGTTACTGCCATCTCGCCACTGGAAATTACAATGTGCGGACGGCGGGTGTTTATAGCGATGTCGGTTTGTTCACCTGTAGTGATACTTTCGGTCAAGATCTGACCGAGCTGTTCAATTTGTTGACCGGATACACTCGGCCGCTTAAATTTAACCATTTGATATTGGCGCCGATCAACATGCGCGAGTTCTTCATCAGTAGTATTCGCCGTGAGGCGGATCATGCGCGGAGTGGACACTCGGCGCGGATCATCGCCAAAATCAACAGTTTGGTCGATCCGCC
>DATLCH010000262.1:0-7057 GCA_035526465.1 Candidatus Limnocylindrales bacterium
CTGCGCCTCGCTCGATGGCTTCCTTGGGCATTCCAAATACGACACAGGAGGCTTCGTCTTCGGCGATCGTGTAGGCACCGGCGCGTTTCATTTCCAACAGTCCTTCGGCACCGTCATTGCCCATTCCCGTCATGATGACGCCGACGGAGTTGGGCCCAACACTCTGCGCCACAGAGCGAAATAGTACATCGACGCTCGGACGATGCCGCGAAACCAAGGGGCCATCGGTGACTTCGACGACATACTGCGCGCCGCTGCGGCGCACCGTGGTGTGGAAATTACCCGGCGCGATAAGAGCACGTCCCGGCATGATCCGATCGCCGTTTGCGGCTTCTTTGACCTCGATTTGGCAAAGTTGATTTAATCTTTGGGCGAATGCTTTGGTAAATTCCTCGGGCATATGTTGGACCACGACAATGCCTGGTCCATTTGATGGCATAGACTCCAGGACTATCCGCAATGCTTCGGTACCGCCGATGGACGCGCCGATGGCGACGACTTTCTCGCTGGTAAGTGGTCGCGGGGAAGCCCACTTCTTTATCGGTCTAGTTGCGGCATTGAACCGGTGTGTCGGACTAACGGTGGATCTAACAGATGTGAAAGCCTTGGCGCGCGCCGCCGCCCGCACCGCGTCGATCAAAATTATCGCGGATTCATGCAAATAGTCGCGTACGCCGAGGCGCGGCTTAGTAACGACATCTACAGCGCCTAGTTCGAGCGCTTGCAAGCCGATGCTCGTATCGGCGCCAGTCAATGCCGAACATATGATGACCGGAAGCGAATCTTCTCGGATTATCTTGCGCAGGAAAGTCAGACCATCCATACGCGGCATTTCAAGGTCGAGAATGATGACATCGGGACGCTGATTCTTCATCTTGCCCATAGCGATCAAGGGGTCGCCTGCGACCATGACTTTAAAACCCGGTTCCTGAGAGAGGACTGCGTTCATGACTTCGCGCACGACCGCCGAGTCGTCAACCACGAGAATATTTAATGACCTAAGTTGATCGGTACTCATCTTGTAGTGCGCACCGCGAAATGTTTGGGTGCGGCCAGTCTGTGCGAAGTATGGGATGGGTCGGTGACCGTATAAATTGTCGGCACGACATAACGAACTCGATCCGTAACTCCCGTCAGACTCTCGGCATGGCCAACGAAAAGAAATCCATTAGGTGCGAGGCGATCGACCAAGTGCTCGATCACCCGGGCGCGCGACGGCGCGTCGAAGTAGATCAGGACATTGCGGCAAAAAATCAGATCGAGATTTCCGGCGACCGGATAGTCGTCGTCATTGAGGTTGATTCGTTGAAAGCGAATAACCGAGCGTAGTTCCGCGCCGGCTTTCATATTGCCAATGTGCTCTCCGGTTCCCTTGAGCATGTATTTTTTTAGATATTCCTGGGGGATCTCACCGGCTTTGGCGATGGGCCAAATCCCGGAAGATGCTATGTCTAGCATGCGGGTCGAGATATCTGTTGCGAGAATCTCGAATTCCCACCCTGATCCTGGTGGAAAATGATCCCACAACGTCATCGCGAGCGAATATGGTTCTTCGCCACTCGAACATGCAGCGCTCCAGATCCGGAGGTAGCGGCTGCCGTTGGCTGACCGGTTGCGATTCTTCCACGCGGGAAAGACTTCATTTACGAGAAATTCAAATTGCTTGGGCTCGCGAAAGAAATGGGTTTCATTGGTGGAAATGCGATCGAGTAGGACAACCAGCTCCTCGCTGTGATCAACCTCCAAAATATAGCGGTAGTACTCACCGAAGGATTTTAAGCCGAGTTCGCGCAGACGTTTTGTCAGCCGCGCTTCTAACAAAGCTGTTTTTACTGGAGTGAGATGGATGCCGGCGTTGCGGTAAATTAGCTTTTGAAACAGCGCAAATTCACGATCCGACATCGGACGAGTGGAATTGTCGACGGCTGGCTGAGTTGGTGCTGAGGTTGGCTGATTCATGGTCTCGGCTCTTGATACGAACTCATGCGGGCAGAACGTTCGGTAGATTCGTACCTCATGAAAGTTTCAGCGGTGCGATCCGGCGATAGCGCACCGGGCCGGGTCTCTCCTGGGAGCCTCGCAGTCGCCTTTGCGTTAGAATCGTTGATAATCTCGATCATGGTCGTGATCTGGCGGTCTCATTTCATTGCCGGCGCCGCTTTTAAGCGACGGAGCGTGGCGCGAAGTTGCTTTCGCCGACGGCTGCCACTTATTGTGCAAAGACTGAGCTGCGGCGGGCACGGCCAATTGCCCGGGCTCGCTTACCTCAGGGTAGATTTGCAACGAACTCATCAACGTCTGCAGCTCTACGGCTCGGGCAGCGAGTTGTCCGGCCGTACTCGTTAGCTCCTCGGCCGCTGCGGCGCTTGTCTGAGTGACTCTTTCCACCTGTGTCATTGCCTGATTCACCTGATAGACCCCGGCGCCCTGCTCGCGCGAAGCGGTGGACACCTCCTGTACTAACTCGACGGTTTTGCCAATGGCCGGCACGAGTTCATTCAGCAACTGTCCGGAGCGCTCCGCGACGTTAAGACTAGATGTCGTTAAGGAGCTAATTTCTTGAGCTGCCCTTTGGCTGCGTTCGGCCAATTTCCTGACCTCGGATGCGACCACGGAAAACCCTTTACCACGATCACCTGCACGAGCGGCCTCAATGGCCGCGTTAAGGGCAAGCAGGTTAGTTTGAGAAGCGATCTCTTCAACGATGGTAATTCTCTCGGCGATGGAATTCATCGCCTCAACGGATTCAGAAACAGCCTTAGCGCATGCTTCGACTTGCTTTGCGCCGGCCAGAGCCATCTGTTCCATTTGCCGGGTGTTGTCGACATTCTGACTGATCGAGGCACTCATTTGCTCGAGACTCGAAGTTGTCTCCTCGACCGAGGCTGCCTGCTCGCTGGTGCCACGCGCGAGTACCTCTGCAGATGCTGAGAGTTGATGTGAAGCCAGTGCCACAGCATCCGCCGACCGGTGGACTTGGGTGATAACCGGCGTAAGTTTATCGACAAACTGATTGAACGAAAGCGCGACCGCGGCGATTTCGTTATTTGCGTTGAATTCGATCCGTTTGGTCAGGTTGCAATCGCCTTGGGCGATCTCTCTCAGGCGGGCGGTGACTAATGAGAGCGGCAGGGAAATCTCTCGGCGGATCAAAAAGGTCAAAATCACCAGTAAGAAAACTTGATTTGTCGTCTCGCGCAGCAAGATGCTCCACCAGCCGCGACTGAGCAATGCTTCAAGCGATGCCGTCGAGATCCATAAGGTTACCGAGCCAACAGCCGCCGCGTCATTGAAAAAGACCGGACGAACGATTGCCCACGTAGCCGTCAGGTCTCTAGTGTCCCCGCGGAAAGCTTTGACGGTCCCCGACTTATCTTTGACCTCGATGTATTTAATAGCCGGATCATTACCGAATGCGGCAACCGTTCCGTTGATCTTGTATTGATCGAAGGTGAACAAATCGCGAGCGATGTTTTTGGCTAAGAGGTCGGCTGTTTCTACGCCGCGTTTTTCGATATCCGCCCAGAGCGTTCGGCGTTCTATGTAGCTAGTCACGATCGTTGAAATGACACCGATGATCAGCATCGCAAGGCCGGTAATTAGACTAAAACGAAAAACTAAACTGCTCTTGCGCCGTCTACGCATTGGAGCGAAATCGGAATAGTTCATAAACTTTCACTGCGGCAGTAGTGCAAGCTAGAGACAAGGCAGCCGCTGATGATTTTGCACCTTCATCGCTGTGTTCTTTTGTTTCTACAATTCGTTGGTCCACTGGGAAGGCTTAAAACTCGCCCCGTAGGTTGAATCGACGGTCTTTGGGGATTGACGTTCGCCGCTAGATTGGTCCGGTCGTATTTGGCGATGATTCTCCTGAACGCGACGAATGGAGGCCTGGCTAGTGTTGACAGTCGCGCTGGAGCTTGGCGCGGAGCGGTCGACGCGGAACACTTTCATGAGTCGCTGTAGTGTCTCGGCGTGCGCGGCCATTTGATCCGCTGTGCTCGAGAGTTCTTCGGCCCAGGCCGCGTTTCGCTGGGTTACTCTATCAACCTGAGTCATGGCTTGGTTAACCTGGGCGACTCCCATAGCCTGTTCTCTCGACGCTGTCGCAACCTCTTGGACCAATTCAGCGGTCTTCCTGATCGATGGCACCAACTCTACCAAGACTTCTCCCGAGTGTTCGGCAACTCTCACGCTCGAAGACGTCAGAGAGCTGATCTCTCCGGCAGCGATTTGGCTTCTCTCCGCGAGCTTCCTAACTTCACTGGCGACCACCGCGAATCCCTTGCCATGCTCGCCGGCGCGCGCTGCTTCGATGGCGGCGTTAAGAGCTAACATATTGGTCTGATAGGCAATCTCCTCGATGATGGAAATCTTCTCGGCGATGGTTTTCATAGCCTTGACCGTTTCCGCAACGGCTTTGCTGCTCTCGGCAATGTCTTTGGAACCCTTCAGCGCCATCTGTTCCATCTGCCGCGAATTCTCCGCGTTCTGGGTAATAGAAGCATTCATCTCCTCCAAACTCGCAGTGGTTTCTTGCACCGCTGCCGCATGTTCGCTGGTCGCTTGAGTGAGATTCTGCGCCGATGCGGCAATCTCTCTCGAAGCTTCCGATAGCGAGTCGGCGGTGCCGATAACTCCTTCAATCGATTCGTAAAGATTGTCTGCGAAGGTGTTGTAAGCGCGGGCAACCTCACCGAGCTCGTCACGACGGTCGATAGCTTTAACCCATCGCAGCAGTCCGGACTGGCCGTGATTGTGATTGGTGAAACGGTTGGCAAAATTGTGCAACGGGCGGGCGATGCTATCCGCCAAATACCAAGCGGCAAAACAGTTGACGGTTGTAAAGCCAACCCCGACCGCGATTATTATGCTGAGACTCGCGCTCTGTACGGCCAGTGCTCCGCAAACTGCGTAGCCAAGGGCGTAAAGAGCGGAAAGCAGGTAAAATTTATTTCGGATCGTCAGCTGCCTTTGAAATATCCGTAACATCGTTACTACTCTCCTGTTGAGTATTGACTCGCCGTCTGAGCTCTCCGCCGACTCTCAATTAGTCGTACATTGGTAGTCGTACATTGGGCTGTTTCAAAAAGACCGAGTTTTCCCTCGTGCGATATCCGTCGATTGCTGCTGGTACCAATTTCGCGTGGCCGTGCTGCATTGGCGATTGTCAGGCCGGATGGTGTCATGGGCTTACTTAAAGGTTTCCACCGTGTTCGGCGCGGCAGCGTTGAATTCCCGGGCCGCCGGTATCGGATCGTCAGCACTCAAGACTTTCCCGATGTCGAGCATTAAGATGAACTTGTCGCCGGACCTTCCCATGCCAAGCAAATAATCAGCGCATACTCGCGTGCCGAACGCTGGCGCGGGCAGGATATTCTCCTCGGGCATTCTAATTACTTGACTGACGGAATCGGCAATAACTCCCATGACAGTGGGGTTCTCGTTGATATTGGCCTCGACTATCACAATGCAGGTGCGATTGGTCACTCGGCCGGCGGTCAAACCAAATTTTATCCTAAGATCTGCGACTGGGACGACGTTGCCGCGTAAATTGATGACGCCGCGGATCGACGATGGAGTGTGCGGCAGTTTGGTCAAGGTCCCGTAGGCTATGATTTCCCTAACTTGCAGGATGCCCACAGCGTATTCTTCGCCGTCCAGACGGAATGTCAGGTATTGTGTCGTATCGATGCGACTTTCTTGATCGTGCATTGTAGTCATCTGCGGTCGTACGCCTAGTGGTACGAAACCGAATTAACATTCGTTGGTCGGGTGGCGTTACCGTCGGATTTGGCGAATACCCTGCCAACATTGCCGTTGCCGTAGGAACCAATCACCTCGCGCACCACGGCGGAAACATCGATGATTAGCGCCACTCTACCGTTGCCCATGATTGCCGAACCCGAGATGCCCTGAAGATTTTTGAATTGGTCTCCCAGGGATTTGATCACGGTTTGGCGGGCACCCTGGAGTGAATCGACGACCAAGCCGGTTTTGGCGCCGTCGAGTTCGACGACGACGATGTTTTCGCGGGGCGGCCGAGGGCTAGTGAGTTCAAACCAACTGCGCAGACGAACGTAGGGCAACGGCTCGCCGCGTAAAGCAATGACGCCCTGTGCCTGGTTATGCGCGACTTCGCTGACCGGCATTTCGAGACACTCACTGACGGCGTGCAGGGGCAGTATGTAAGTATCCGCACCGATACCGACGGCGAAGCCCTCAATTATCGCCAGCGTCAGCGGCAAGCGGACTGTAATCGTCGTGCCTTTGCCGAGTTCACTCTCCACTCCCACTGAGCCGCGTAGAGCTTCAATATTGCGGCGCACTACGTCCATGCCAATGCCGCGGCCGGACATGTCCGTGACCGCGTCAGCGGTAGAAAATCCTGGTTCGAGAATCATCCGGTAGAGCTCTGGGTCGGCGAGCTTCTCCGGCTCCGTGACGGCGCCGATCAATTTCGCTCGTTCAACTATTTTGTCGCGATTGAGTCCAGCGCCATCGTCGCTCACCTGGATGACGATATTAGCGCCCTCATGGAAGGCTTTGAGCGAAATGATGCCGCTGGGACTTTTGCCGCGGGTCTTGCGGGTTTCAGGCTGCTCGATGCCGTGATCGAGAGCATTGCGAATCATATGTGTGAGCGGATCTTTGAGGTGTTCGATAATGCTGACGTCGACCTCAACGTCCTCGCCCATCACGCTGAGCATGGCGCATTTGCCGTGATCTTGGGCGACATCGCGGACGGTGCGGATATATTGACGAAATGTCGGGCCCACCGGAACCATGCGAACTTTCATGATGTTTTCCTGAAGTTCGAGGGAAAGTCGTTCGACTTGGTCCTGCGCCTCAAGCGCTTCAGGGTTTTCCTTGCCAGCCTCTTCGAGGGCTTGCCGCAATCGCCCTTGGGCGATTGCTATCTCGCCAGCGAGGTCAAGCATGCGATCGAGTTTTTTGGTATCGACGCGGATTGTTCCGGCGCGCTGCATCCAATTCTTGGCATCGGCTTGCCGGCGTCCAAAGGACCGGCGCGGCGAATCGCCCGGTTGGTGATTCG
>DATLCH010000228.1:0-4961 GCA_035526465.1 Candidatus Limnocylindrales bacterium
AGCGGATCACAGGCGGCCTTGGGGACGTCATCCCACCGGGTCGTCGTAACGCGGTCGCTCATCAAGGCGCCAACGTCAGCCGTTTGCGCCAGCGCAAATGAGCGGCCGTCAACGATCCAACGGTCAGCGCCATCGGTGCCGCGTTCGATGTGAGGAATGCGCTTGCCGAACTGTGATTCCGACAATCGCTCGGTCCAAACCGTCGATGGTTCGACGACATAATCGACAGCGCTGATGATGTTCGATGGGTATGGCATAACGCTATGCAGGGGACGGGCTTATATTTCTCACCTAGTTCGCTATGACAAGCAAAAATATAGTTGTCATTTCGACCACAGGGAGAAATCTATTCTTCGACGTTCCTTGGCAATCTTCATCTCAATGATCAGCAAGTCGATACAACGCCTGGGCGTTGCCATACAACATTTTCTTTCGCTCCTCTGCCGCGACCCCGGCAAGGGAGCGTTCGACGAATTGCCGTGAGTCGGGATAGGTCGAGGCAATATGCGGGTAGTCGGACTCCCACATGATGTTGTCGACGCCGACGACATGGCGCAACTCGATGCCGGCTTGCTCGTACCAAAAATTTACATACACCTGTTCGCGAATCAGTTCACTCGGCCGACGCTCCAAGCGATGACGCCATAATTGGCGCCGTTCCCATTCATGATCGCAGGCCGATTGGACACAACTCACCGAACCGATTCCGGTTTCGGCAAAGACCCATTTGGACCGGGGAAACTTGTAGGCGATGCCGGAGAATATTAACTGCGGCACGATCTGCGCCGGCCACGACGAAGTCGGTACAGTAAACGCCGCGTGCTGTTGATACGGCGTGTAACCCTCCCACTCGGGAAAGGTCAACTTGCGCGCCATGCCCGCGGAGGCATGAAAGTGGACCGGCATCGCCAACTCCTGGCAAATTTCCCACAGTGGATACCAGTAGGGTTCGCCGATATGCGGCAGCGACTCGACCATTAAACTCGGCAGGGCGAACATAACGATGCCGCGATGGCCTTTGCTCTGGGCGCGTCTGACTTCGGCCACGATGGTGTCCATGCCGCAAAGCAGGGGAATCATTGCCAAGGAAATGAAGCGCTCACTGGCACGAGTGAGTTCGCCGAGTGAGTCGTTATAGGCCTGCACGCAGGCGATCTCGAAATCCGGGTCGTTGTACTGGTGAAACGAACTGGGATCATTGGGAAACAGCACTTCGGCGTCTACGCCGTCCGAGTCGAGGGCTTGGAGCCGGTCGGCGGCAACATAAGCCTTGGCCGGCACTTCTTCCCAGCGCTGCGGATATAGATTGCGGTTGGGATCGCCCATCACCGCCGGGCAATTGGCGACGCCGCGCGTGCGCAGGGGTTTGCCGTTAACGAACCAGCGCTCGACAGGGATACCCTGGTTTTCAACTTCTTTGATTTGCGGTATGCGCGCGCCGAACACGGTTTTCGACATACGGTCGACAAAGGCGTTGCGCTCGGTAACGACGTGGGAGTCGGCGCTAATCAGGCCGTGGCGGATTTCCATTGCGGTCCTCGGTGAGTAGATTAATTTTGTGCATTCCGATTTCCTTCCCCTCGATGGAAGAGCCTACGAAGGGTTGTCTTGAATTCATCGTGGACCGCAACTCAATTGGACACTGTATCGCAATTGTCATTTCGAGCCGGAGGCGAGAAATTTGCGTTTGTATGTGGACGAGAATGCGAGATCTGTCGCTGACTTTGGAGATGACTATGCGCACGATTCCAGAATGCGGCACAGTCTCTCAAGGGCGAAGATGTTCGCTCGGCCGCTGCTGGTAAGTGACAACTATGAACCGCCAAGCGCTTGTCACTCCATCTCCGCCATCGCGCTGGCGATGGCGCCGTGAAAGCTGCGCTCGATGGCAAGCGACTCCTCGGCGCCGCGCAGGATTTGTTGCGCAGTCAGGTCATCGACCACATAACGTGTGAAGACTTCAGACAGTAGGTCGGTGTGCTCTACATCGGCGACAAGATGGACTTGAACGTTGATGTCTTGGTCCTGCTTCTTAATACCTAGTTCGGCTTCCTGGCGCTTGACGAGCCGTTGGGTGAGCGTACCGCCGCTGACGATCTGATCGTTATTGCGCCGTTCCAAAATGTGTGAGCAGGCCAGTCCTTCGAGCCAGGGTTTCTCTTGGGCGCAGTGGAGCCAAGCGTAAAATGCCGCGCGCGCGCCCGGGATCATGTCGGATTCAGTTTTGTCGCCTAAATCGTCCTCGGTGACATGCGCCTTGCCCATGCGCGGATCGAAGATCAATTCGTCCTTTTCGTGTTCCCAGATGGCACGTTTGACGTCGAGCGGAGATCTGCAGGCCACGGCGGCCCAACAATCGCGCCGGTTGTTGCTGAAAAAACTCATATGCTGGTGGCGAAAGGCGAGCCGGGCAGGAGTGAGCGGCACGGCGATCATGCGCTTGATCTCCGCTGTGTCGTACCACTGGTTTACCATGACGTTAAGCTGGCGTTCGACGTCAGTCCATTTGCTCATCTTATTATTCCCAAACGAAATTCACTTGTCGCGCCACGGCGCGCGCTAACCGGAATTGTTAACCGGAATATATGTCGGTACGGAAAGTACTGTCAATCAGGACCGGGCGAGAGATTCCGGATGCTGCCGAGGAACTGGCGAGATTATAACCGGGGTGTTTTGTTGTGAAGCGGCGCCGTCCTAGACGTTCATACGACTATCAATGCGGTCGCACGCGTAACGGCGCATGTAAGCTTCGGCTTCGGTGGCGGTTTCGAAACTGCGCTGGCTGGCAAACTCAAAATAGTGCCCATCGGCAAAATCGATGTGGCCTTTCCACGTCCACGAGTAGGTATCGCGATCCCGTTTCATCACACCGACAAAGTTCTGGTTACGGTGCGAATCGCTAATTTTGTAACGGGATTTCTCTTCGTTATTGATAGGCATGGTCCTCAGTGTAGTGCTTGGCACGCGCGATAGCAATCAACTATTTGCAACAATTGAACTCGAAAAGTAACAATTACCGCAACAGCGTGGCATTTATCTTTCGCCGCGAACAAAACTCATCATCCGCCCGCGCGGTGACGCACTCCCGTCGCCAGTCAGGTCCAGCCGCTGTTCGCTCTGCGTGTAGCCTTCGATCGCCATTTTTCTGCTGAATTGGCCGCAGCGGTTGCGGCCGGGGTCGGCAAGGATGACTTGGGCGGCAGCTTCGGTATGGCAGGTGAGAAATGCCGACAGTAGGGCAGGATGCCCACGTTCGTAGAGAAGGTCGCTGCCGACGATCAGATCGAAACGGCCAAGCCGGGGATTGGCTCCGGCCCAGGCGGCGTGTTGGAATTTAAGCGGCGGCAAGTCGTTTAAATCACTGTTGAAGCGAAGAAACTCTTCCGCCAATGGATGATAATCGCTGGCGGTAATATCGGCTCCGTGGCGCTGCAATACCAAACTCGACAATCCGATGCCGCAGCCGACCTCGAGGATCTTCAACCCGGCAAAGGCAAAATGACTCATCTCTTGCGCCAACGCGATGCCGGCCGGCCATACGACACCGAAGATCGGCCAGGCTGCCGATGAAATGCCGCTGCGCTCCGCTTGACCATCGGGATCCCAGAACTGCCGGCGGTCGCTCAACGAGCGAATCTGATAGTCCTCTCCACCGATGCGGTAGGTCGAGGTCGCGACCGAGTATCCCGGCATGCGAATATTCCTTAGCGTTTTTGTAACGCCGCTAGCAGTTGCACAGACGATAACTCGGAAATCAGAGAAGAGGCCGGCGCATTTCGTAGTCGAGCAGCGACGCATCATTGCGATAGGTTTGGCTTCGACCGGTGCGCGTAAAGCCAAGACGCTGGTAAAATTGCATAGCGCGATCGTTGTTGCTGGTCACCATCAAATGTAAGTGTAGCACATTATGTACACGCGCCCATGAAATAATCGCATCGACTAAGATGCGGCCAATTCCCAGGCGGCGGTGCGTCGGCGCCACCCACATGGACATCAGGTTGGCGTGCAGAGGATTGTTACCGTCGAGGATTCCCGCCGCAATGCCGACCGGAGCACCGCTGTCGATCGCCAAATAGGCCGCGGACTTGTCGCTGCTCCACTGGGCCGCACGGTCAAGCCAGTCGCTCTCCGTAAGTTTGGCCTTGTCGGCGTATTTAGCACTGAATGCCGTCGGCGACTCCTGTAATGCACGCAGGCGAATGTCTTTGAAGACAACCGTGTTGGCTGGACCGACGGGTTCAAGTTTGATCATCTTCCGTTGCGAGCGCGCAATTATCAATCTAACGCTTCGACAGCCCAAACGCCTGTAAACCTGAGAAAATAGCAGTTAATCTCAATCGATGGGATATTTCTTCCCAAATAGTCGCCAGCCCGGCGTAACTCCGACTCGTGGTGGATGGCTTCGCGCTCTTGATCGCGATCAAAGGCGGCCAATCCGCCGTAGGCACTGCAATCGCTGTGGACCATCAGTAGCACAAGGTTGGTTCCGTGGAGGCGCATTGAGGTTTGTACTTGGTTAAGCGCGAAGATACGCGCGGACTCATCTGCCGGAGAGGCAAAGACTTTTGCTCCTCCGGCGATTTTCAGTGGGTCAGCCATCAGGACGCCGCGCTTTTTCATGAATTTTCGTGTCGCTAGCTCGAAGCGGGCGTCGAAGCACGAAACCACGCAGGCGTCGGCGTGATATTTTTCGGTCGGCGAGTCGAAGTGAAAGACCTTCTTCACGAAATCAACCGGCACGCCGAGCTTTTATATCGTTGAGCAACTTCTCGATTTCGTCCTGTTTTTCCAATGCGGCAAACTTGTCGTCGATGTTGTCGCCGGCCATCTCGGCTTTCACCTGGCTGATCGCTTCGGCGCGCTGGACTTTTCTCTGCATCCGATTGAAAGTCGCGCTATTGGAGCGATCGCCGATCGACATCTGCGCGTCGCTCGCCTTGTCCAACATACGCGCCCGCCGG
>DATLCH010000266.1:0-3987 GCA_035526465.1 Candidatus Limnocylindrales bacterium
GCGCAGTTTATACCGGAGTACCCTCCCCCCGATCTTCTTCCTTCCCCCTTGCGGGGAAGGACTGAGGAAGGGGGTGCTTTTCACAGTTTGGAAAATCTTTTCAGTGACGTCGTCAATGTTTTGCACGACTTCGTGATTCCAAAATCTAAGAACAATGAATCCTTGCTCGCGCAACCATTCATCCCTTCGCATATCGTTGGCGCTTTGTTCCGCGTGTTGCGCCCCGTCGAGTTCGACAACGACTCGCTTCTCCAAGCAGACAAAGTCGACGATGTAGCGTCCCAGCGGTTGTTGGCGGCGGAATTTATAGTCGTCAACCTGCCACATTCTGATTCGACGCCAAAGCAACTTCTCGGTGTCCGTGGCATTATGGCGGAGTGCCCTGGCGCGCAACCTAATTGGATCCATTCCCCCTATCCTAACCTTTCCCCGCAAGGGGGAAAGGAATCGCAATGCCTACTAACACAACTAAGCGTGATGCCCCAGGTCGGCTCTAAAATCAGCGACGCACATTGGCTATCCAGCCTTCGCCTGCTTCAGCCCTCCCGCCGCACGCAAACCTAGCAGCTCATCAACCAATCCAATCGCCCCTTCCGCGTCCGCTCGATGTTCCCCTTCGCGCGCGCCGCCGCTTGGGTGGTGCGGGACTTCGACTAGCGGGAGTTTGGCTATGCCGAAGAATTTCGCTTCGGTGCGCGCCAGCTCCATGAAGATCGACTGGCACAGCGTGACCGTCGGCTTGCCTTTCTTTTGTAATTCGATGGCGTCGTGGACACTCCACGACGTGCACGACCCTCAAGCGCCCAAGCCGGTGATGACCGCATCACACCGGTTAAGTATCTCCTCCATGATCGGTTTGGGCGCACCCTGCATATGCGTCGGCTTGGTTTTGAACAGCACTTCCTTCACGTGGAGCCGTTCCTGGAGCAGCTCGGCCAATTCTTTGAACATGTCCGTCGAATTGGACTGGCCATTGTCGATGATGCCGATAACCTTGCCTTCGAGGGACTCCAAGCCCGGTATCAACGGTCGCTCTTTGAGATTGACCGCTGCGCGCGGATCGAGAAATTTGATAGTCGCCATCGATTTTTTACCTCCTGAACAATCCTGCCTTGTCTCAGCACCTTATATAGGCAAACTCGCGATGGGCCTGCAACCACCGATAACGCCTTTCACGTTGACAGCCGGATTGGTTTGCATTAGCTCTTACGACGGCGATGGAGAATCCAGTAATTCCATTTTTTGCAGTATTGCTTCAACGCTGCTCTGTCCGGCTCGCGCTAGCGATAGTGAGCCTGTTATTCAGCAGCCCACTCGGGGCGCAAGTGGCGACCCTGCGCGTCGGCACCAACTCACCGGCAAGCGCCGAGTCGGTGCTGTTCAGCATCGCCAGGGACGCCGGCGTGCTGAAGCAGAGCCAGCTCGACGTCGAAGTAATTTTTATCGCCGGCGGCACACTGTCGATGCAGGCGCTGATCGGCAAAAGCTTGGATTTTCTCTGCACCGGCGGGACTCCGTATATAGTCGCCTATCTCGAAGGCGCCCAAACTAAAATGATCGGCGGTGTCAACAACAAGCTGCCCTACGGTTTCGTTTCGCTGCCCAACATCAAGACGCCGGCCCAGCTCAAAGGTAAACGCATCGGCATCAGCCGTTTCGGCAGCACCGATGATTTCGCCGTAAAGCTGGCGCTGTCGCAGTTCGGTTTGAATCCGAAAACAGATGTTAGCATCACCCAGGTTGGCAGCGCCGCCACTCGTTTGACCGCACTTCAAGCCGGCAGCATCGACGCCGCCGTGCTCACTCTCGGCCTAGTGCAAATCGGCCAGCGGAGCGGTCTCCTGCTGCTCGATTTCATCGAGAAAGACATCGAGTACCAGCAAGTCGCGATCATCGCCCGCGATGATCTGCTCAAGAGCCGCGCCGATCTGGTGCGCCGCTTTATGAAAGGTTATCTCGACAGCGTGCGTTTTTATAAAACGCAAAAAGAAATTGCCATCCGCGAAACCATGAAACGCCTGCGCACCAGCGATCGCGCCATCGCGGAATTCGACTATGTCCAACGGGTGCGGTCTTTACCCGACGATGGCAAGCCCAGCATCAAAGGCATGCAGCTCGCGCTAGACGATATCGCCAAGGACAACCCGAAAGCGAAAAGCTTGACCGTGCAACAACTGATCGATTTGAGTTTCTTGCCGTAGACATTTCGTTTAAAGTCCAGAGTCAGGCGTCTCGTTTGTCGAATGTAACGCCAGCCGCGAGCAATTAACTGTCGACCAAAGCACCGGAGGTCTTTATGCAACCGATTATCGACGCTGATACGCATATTTCCGAATCCGAAGAGATGTGGGCGATGTTCGATCAAGAAATGTTCGGTCGCCGCCCCGTGCTGCTTTCGCTGCCGGACGACACGCTATACGGCAAGTGGAACAAAACTTGGCTAATCGACGGCAATATTTTCCCCAAGCCTGCGGGCAAAGGCGGTTTTCGCTTGATCACGCCGTCTGCCTCGACGATCCAGTCCAATCGCAAAGACTTGAGCGTCGCGTGCCGCGACATGACCGACATTTCCGGCCGGCTGGCCGACATGGACCGCCTCGGCATTGCCGCTCAAATCGTCTACCCGACGCTGTTTCTGGTTTACTTGACAGACGACCCCGAACTCGACGTCGCGCTCTCCCGGGCGTACAACCGCTTCATCGCCCAAGCCTGCGCCAAGAGTAATGGCCGTATCCATTGGACTGCCATTCCGCCGCTGCGCGACATCGAAGAATCGGTTAAGGAATTGAATTGGGCCAAGCAAAACGGCGCAGTCGGCGTGTTTTTCCGCGGCATGGAAGGCAACTACACGCTCGACAATCCGCGGTTCTTTCCGGTGTACCAAGCCGCCAGCGATCTTGATTTGCCGATCTGCGTCCATACCGGCTCGAGCACGCCGGTGATCAGCGAGATGTTCGACCTGGAGCGCAACCGCCAATGGTCGCATTCGGCATTTCCCCCGTTGCACGCGTTCCGCGATCTAGTGCTCAACCAAATCCCCGACATGTTTCCCAAACTGCGCTTCGGTTTTCTCGAAGCATCGGCGAGTTGGATTCCCTTCCTCATTCATAAACTCAAAAGGGACAATACCAAACGCTGGAAACCATCGTGGAAGTCGCCACGCGACTTGTTCGAAGACTGCCGCTTCTACGTCGCCTGCGAAGCCGACGAAGATTTGAATTATTTGATGGAATACGCCGGTATCGATCACCTGATCAGCGGCTCGGACTATGGCCACAACGATCCCGCCGAGCAGGCCCAGCTGGTTAAACAAATGCAGTCGCGCGAAGATGTCGCGCCGGCAGTGATCGAAAAAATTCTCTGCGATAATCCGCGGCAGTTCTATAAGATTTGAGATTAAGCCTTCGGCGATTACATCGCGAACTCTGCAGAGCACGCGGAACTAGAATACTTTACTTTCTTCCTCGGTGATCTCCGCGCCTCTACGGTGAGTAATCCGAATCGAGACCGGCACCGGAATCTTTCTTGAAAAATGACAGTCGCGCTCCGCTCCGGCACATTTCAGTCGTCATTGCCTGTCTCAGCGCGTTGTTAGGTTCACTCGACAGCGCCATCAACATCGGCTTTCCGGCGATCACCGCAGCATTTTCTCTCGAGGTCACAGCGATCCAATGGGTCATCGTCGGCTATGTCCTGACCCATGCAAGCCTGTTGATAGGCTGTGGTGCCCTGGCGGACCGCTGGGGTCATGGCCGCATGTTGGCTTACGGATTGTTAGTAAGCGCCGTAGGGTTCACCTGCTGCGGCGTTGCGCCGACCTTTACCTGGCTCGTCGCCGGACGAGTCATCCAGGGCGGAGGCGCCGCGCTTGTTTTCGCCACCGCTCCCGCATTAGTGACCTTGGCGGTCAGCAGTGAAAGTCGCGGTCGCGCGCTGGGAATTTATCAAATGTCTAACGCCGTCGGTTATGCCGTCGGTCCGTTGCTC
>DATLCH010000290.1:0-6201 GCA_035526465.1 Candidatus Limnocylindrales bacterium
TCCATCGCTTGCGCCATCGGAACCGCAGCTTTCCCGGCACCGAGAATATAAATATTCGGAAAGCTGGTGAATAAGTAGGTTGTGTCAGCGATTTCGAGGCCGGTATCGCTCACGCGCACATGGCGCCTAACCGCAGCAGCCGCATCCACTCTCTTGACTGCAGCATTAAAGATTGCGAGCGCATCTGCTCGCAACCGCTCCAATGACCGCTCCATACGTAGCGAGCAGGTTATTGAAACGTTGCCGGCAACTCAAGTTACCAAGCGGAAGGGTGATTTATGCGGATAGGGGAAGACTCAAGAAGCCGAAACCCGGGAACTTACAGATGAGAACCCTACTTTGCGGGGAAGAGGCGGAACCCACCAAAACCATACTCACCGATGAGCTTACTCGTGCTCCCGTCATAGATATCGATAAGCATATTTTTTTCTGGATGGCCGGCAAGAAAGCGGGAAAAAATCTCTATGAAGTTTTCCTTGGCGTCCTCGTCGGCAGTCATGAATCCGTCACCGACATACAATCGATGGGGCCGCTTACTACTGTCGAGTCTGGTCCAGAAGCGAGTACCGTTAACGCCGGCCTGATCCAGCATCCCACGGAACTCTCGGACCTTGGCTTCGATCTCTTTGAAATTGACGGCCTGAGCGTTGGCAAACGCCGGAAACAAAAGTGCGGATGCCAGGAAGACAGCATTTAGCATCTTTCCTGGCATCCGCATCGTTCAATCCCGAGAGAAACTAATTTACCTTGATTTCAACCCGACGGTTCTTCGACCGACCTTCCGCGGTTTTATTATCCGCGATTGGCTTGCTCTCGCCGAATCCCTGTCCAGAGACACGGCCGCCGTCTACACCCTTGCCGACAACATAGTCCTTGACCGACGCGACACGGCGTTCAGAAAGGGCTTGGTTGTAGGCATCAGTACCGACATTGTCGGTATGGCCGGAAAGGTTCGCCTTCTTGTCCGAGTTCTCTTTCATGAAAGCAACCAAACGATCCAAGATCGCCGCAGCTTCCGGTTTAACGTTGCTCTTATCGAAGTCGAAGAGCACGTCATCCAGGATAATCGTCCGCTCAACCTTGGGCGCCGGTTTTGGCGGAGGTGGCGGCGGAGGCGGAGGTGGCGGCGGAGCCTCTTTCTTCGCCGGAGGAGGTGGCGGTGGCGGGGGTGGCGGAGGCGGTGGTGGAGGTGGCGGTGGAGGTGGCTTCGGATTCTCGGTAAATAGATAAGCAAGGCCACCGCAAAGCAGCGCGCCGGTGACTGCGCCAATCGCAGCGCCGACCGCTTCGTTTCTATGCTTCCCTTCGACGTGGTTATGCGCAGCGGCAGCACCACCGCCCCCGCCCGCCACACCGCAAACCGCAGCACCCACGAGCCCCGCTTGAGTCTTCGTCATGCCCGTACAACCGGTCATGAAGAATCCGAGCGCGGTTAACGCTAGATACTTGTTGCTATTCGTCATTTCTGCCTCCCATTTGAAAAATCGCAATTTTCGGCCAAATTAGTATAAGGGTTCTAAGTTGTCAAGCAAAAATGCAAGTTTCTCCCAGGTTGTCCCCTAATGGGAGGCCCGCCGCCATGACGCCTCGTCATTGAGCCTCGTATAGGTACTGGTTCAACATTCCATTGCTACCTACTGACCGCTGGTTGAACCGGCCGGCGCCGCTGGTCCACTGCGTCTTAAGGGCACCGGCAGCGGCGACACTCGACCATTGAACTATGACCTATCGCTGACCACGCCAACTGCGAGGTCGACGACGTTACCTCTCTGAGTAATTTCCTTTGCGAATAGAGCTGAACCGCGGGGCTGGGGCAAAGAACCCGTCGTTGCACGGCTCTTGCGGTTCAGTCGACGCCAGCCGACAAAGGACGACGGTTTAATATCAATATCGCCGAGAAAAAATGCCTATCAATTGCAAATCGTGAATCGGTCATGAACAATCTTTGCGAGCCGATAGTTTTCAAGCTAACCAGAATCATCCGAGCGGCGAGTTTTAACCGCCGCAAAGCTCAATAACTAACGAGGCAACGATTACATGGCGAGCCCTGCCCGCAGAATTGTCATCATACTGGCCTTTTTTGCCGCTGGCCTAATCGGCAGCGCGATTGCTCTGTCCTTCGGCGTGCATTCTGACGGGTTTCGCCGCTGGTTGCAGGCCAATCTGTCGCAGCGTACCGGATACGCCATCGCCATCGGCCGTTTGAGATTGGCACTGCCGCTTCGACTTGTGGCCAGCGACGTCACTGTCGATAAAGACGGTAAACGAATTTTGTCCGCTGGCGAATTCAAGGTCGCCGTTTCACCCTTGGACGTCTTTGCAAAAACCATCCATAACGTCGAAATAGAGCGACCGGTTCTGGAAATGGACTTGGCAGAAATTCTTAAATCCGGACCCAAGGACAAAACAAATCTTTCCCTGCGAAACTTGAAGATCAGCAATGGTCTCGCCGTGATTAGGACCGAGGCTGGTAGCCGGCTGGAAATACCAGGAATCACTCTAAGCGCACAAAACTTAAACCTTGGCGGCCAAACCGGCATCACTTTACGCGCGGAAATCCTCTCTCTCGATGGTGTGGCGGATATCGCGATCGAACGTCGCGATCGCGAGTTCTCCCTGCGAGCGACGATGAACGCGAAACCAACGACCGGATTGCTTGGACGCGGCGTTTCGGCAAATGCACAGCCACTCGTCAAAGCCGACGGCACGCTACGCATGCCGCTCGGGCAGGAGCCGACTATCGAGGCCGCGCTAAAATTTAACCGACTCAAATTAGGCGGCAGGGAACTCACCGGCGAATTGAAAACCATCGCAACACTGGACAAGAATTTCGCGGCCGGAACCTTCTCCAGTCAGCTTGGTGTTAACGGGTTTCCTAATATTATTAGTCCCGTACCGCTGCAGATTCGCGACGAGCCAGCGTTGCTGAACGCCCACGGCGGGTTTTCCGTCAGCGATAAATCCATAGCGCTGAAGTCGCTGACTCTGCACTCGCATCTGGGCAATGCCGAAGCTATTGGAAACCTCGTGTTCACTCCCGTGCTAAGCGTCAATGACGGCCACATCGCCGCGCATCGTCTCGACTGGCAGATAGTGAAGACATCACTGCCGGAGCCGTTCAACCAATGGATTTACCAAGGCCAAGGCGAGCTGGAAATGAAACTGCGCGGCCCGTGGAACGCCCTGCAGTTCGAGGGTCTCGCGCGCAGCGAGAATACTCAGGTTCGCGGCGCGAATTTTTCCCTAGGAAGTTTTTCTCTTAGAGCACCCTTTAAATGGGCCAATGGCCAATTGGCTGTTCAAAACGGCCGCATCGATGCCAAGAAATTCTCTTTGGAGGGAAAACTCAGAAGTGGCGTTGCGCAGGCCGAAATCGGCGCGATCAGTTACGACCCAAAGAAGCCCGGCCTAGTTACGGCCCAGATCAAGTTGAGCGGCGGCCAATTCTCCTCCGCGGACAGCAGCAAAGTTGGCGAAGACCTAGCACTCGAGGGCAGTGTAGAAATAATTGCCCAAAAGCAACGGAAAGTGAGTTCGGTGCTGGCTCGGTTAAGCTTCACCGCGGGCGAATTGTTATGGGGCAAGTTCTTTGGCGAACTCAAAGCTCAGAAACCAGTGTTGGTGATTGACGCCGAATATGACCGAGATACTGACCGCCTACAGTGCCACAGCTGCACCATCGCTTTGGCCACAGTGGGGCAGATGAACCTAGCGGGGAGTATCGAGACGATTTCGCAAACCCCGCAGTTGCGGTTGCAGGCGCGTAGCGACAATCTGTCGCCGGCGGGTTTTTTTCAATACTTCCTGCGTGAGACTTACCATCGGCAGTATCCGCTCCTCGACAAACTCACAGTGGGCGGACAGATGGCAATGCAATTACAGCTCGACGGCGCCCCGGAGCAGCTCGCCTTGAGCGGCAACCTTTCTTTAAGCAACGGCGAGATAGCCTCTCTCTCCAACGACTGGCAGTTGGCCGCCATGAGCATAAATTTGCCGTTTCAAATCAGCCTCGATGACCGTCCCCTCGAGAATGCGGCCGCACCGGTTTTAGGCTCCCTCTCGATTGAACGGGCGCGCTTCGGCAATCAACAGCTTGGGCCGCTGACGACGACCATTTCGTTGTCAAATAACGCGCTACGCTTGCATCAACCATTGCATCTTTCCCTGTTCGGCGGCGCGGTGGAGCTGCGCAATGTCACATGGCGCGATATCGTCCGCGATCCCAAAGCCGTGACGTTTTCGGCCGATACCAAGCGGCTGCAATTGCAAGAATTGACCGCGGCGTTAAATTGGCCGCGTTTCGCCGGGCAATTGGACGGCGCCATCCCCGAAGTCGAGTCCGTTGGCAATACGCTGCGCAGTCGCGGGGAGATTCAGGCAGACTTATTTGGTGGACGGCTGCGCCTGAGCAAACTAGAAATTGAAAATCTTTTCTCGGAGCTGCCGTCAATTAAGATGAGCGCCAAATTGGAATCAATTGACCTCGAACAACTGTCCAAAACATTTGCATTCGGTCGAATCTCAGGCATTTTAGAAGGCACGATCGAAGATCTCGTGATCACCGACGGTCAGCCCTCGCAAATGCGCGCCGACCTGCATTCGGTGCAACGCAGCGGCGTCGACCAGCGCATCAGCGTCGACGCGCTGAACAAGATCACCGTGCTCAGCTCGGGTCAGGAAGCCGGCGCGCTATACGGCGGGCTCGCGGGTTTCTTCGACAGTTTTCGTTACAGCAAGCTGGGCTTTAAGGCGGTTTTGAGAAATGATCGTCTAACCCTACGTGGAGTGGAATCCCAAGGTGAAAATGAATTGCTGGTCGTGGGCAGCTTTTTGCCGCCGACAGTCAACATCGTCAGCCATACTCAGGTAATCGCTTTTTCGGAGCTGGTGCGCCGCTTGGAGCGGATCAAAACTGACAAACCTGCAATTAAGTGATCTGGAGGTAGCATGCTAAAACGCACGGCATTTATACTCGTTTTTCTCGTCAGCGCTTGCGTAACGGTGAACATTTACTTTCCCGCCGCCGCGGTCGAGCGTGCTGCCGAGCAGATCGTCAAAGAAACCTGGGGCGATTCGTCAAAGTCGCCACCGCCGCCGGCACCGCAAGGTCAGAATCGAGATTCGCCCTGGCGCTTGGTCATGCTCGGTCTCGTCAATGAAGCCCACGCGCAAGAAGCCGACATCAATGTGTCCAATCCATCGATTCGTGCCATCAAAGACTCGATCAAGGCCCGCAGTGAAGCGATTAAGCCGTTTATGGATCGCGGCAATATCGGCATCGCGTCGGACGGTCTGCTCACCATCCGAAATTCCGATGGACTCAACCTGAAAGAACGGGCTGAAATCAAACAGTTGGTCGATGCCGAGAACCGCGATCGCGAAAATCTCTATGGTGAAATCGCCAAGGCGAATAACATTTCCAGTGAGAGCATTCCGAAAATCAAAGCTATTTTCGCGAAAAGCTGGCTCGAACAAGCGCGTCCGGGCTGGTGGATACAGGACAGCCAGGGTAACTGGAGGAAAAAGTAACTGACCGGCAATCGAGACGTCCAATAGTTTTTGAGGAGGCACACATGATTCGCATTACCGACGCCATCGTAATCGCTCTCGTTATTGCCCTGAGTGGAATATTGACTGCCCGCACGGCTGCCGCGCAGCAAATCAAAGGCTCCTACGAAACCACCGCGGACGTGCCGCTGCGCGAAGGCCCCGGCAACTTTCATAAAATTATAACGACCCTACCCAAGGGCGTTCAGATAAATGTTGTCGGCAAGGAAGGCTACTGGCTTAGAGTCGAATCGAAACATGGCAGCAAACCAGGCTACTTGGACGAACAATTTGCCCGTCCTATTGTGGCGGGTGCTCCGACCGCGACGCCTTCAAGTCAATCGCCCTCTACTTCGGTCGCCGGCCCCTATCGCACACTGCGCGACATCGACCTGCGTGAAACTCCCAATGCCAATGCTCGGGTGGTAACTCGGCTCCCAGCGGACCTCAAAGTCAACGTTATCCGCTCGGAAGGTGACTGGTTGAGAGTGGAATCACAACAAGGGGGCAAGCCGGGTTACGTTGATAAGCGCGAAGTCGAACGCTGGAAAGATCGCTAATCCGGAAACCATCGTAAATAGAGCTACTCGAGCCAACCTACCCCTTCCCCAGCTCCTGCGATCTTCTTGTCGCATTGACCACGGCATCCATAAC
>DATLCH010000293.1:0-6424 GCA_035526465.1 Candidatus Limnocylindrales bacterium
GACAACTGCCGGCGCGGTCTGGCGCGTCACTGTCCCGATCGCCGGGTAATGGGCATCGTCAATGCTGACGGCGCGTTTGCCGAATATGTCGCGGTGCCGGTCGCGAATCTTCACAGAGTTCCGGATTCCATCACCGACGAAGACGCGGTGTTCACCGAACCGCTAGCCGCGGCCTTTGAGATATTGACGCAGATTCAAATCAACCCGGGTGACGACATTTTGGTTCTCGGCGACGGCAAGCTCGGCAATCTCTGCGCTCAAGTGTTGCGCCTAACCGGCGCGAAAGTCACGGCGCTAGGTAAGCATGCCGACAAGCTCGCGGCGATTAAACGGGCGGGCGTCAGAACTGTTCATTTGAATGACTGGAAGCCGCGGCTCTTCGATATCGTCGTCGAAGCTAGCGGATCGTCATCGGGTTTAGCACTGGCTCTCAGCGCCGTGCGGCCGCGCGGGACGTTAGTTTTGAAAAGCACCATTGCCGGCAAGCACGAAGTCTCGCTGGCACCGATCGTTATTCACGAGATCAATGTCATCGGCTCGCGTTGCGGCCCGTTTCCCGACGCCCTCGACGCTTTGGCGATGAAGCGCGTAGCGGTGGCGCCGCTGATCGAGGCGATTTATTCCTTGCAGGATGGTGTCGATGCCGTCGTGCGCGCGGGGGAAGCAGGGGCTAAGAAAGTTTTGTTACGGCCATAAAATTTTATCGGCTTCCACGGAGGTAAATATGAAGTGGGGTGAACAGCGTTGGCCGCAGATGAAAGCGCTCGACCGTTCCAAGGTCGTGACGATTTTGCCGACTGGTTCCATGGAACAGCATGGACCTCACCTGCCTTTGCAAGTGGATCATTTCATCGCCAATCGCATCGCCGAGGATCTTGAACAGCGCATGCCGGAGATACTCACCTTGCCGCCGGTGTGGGCGGGGACTTCGGGCCATCACATGGACTTTCCGGGCACGATTACGCTCCGCCCGCGCGTGTTCATCGGTTTGCTGCGTGATATCTGTACCTGCATGCATGCTCATGGCTTTCGCCGGATGATTTTGCTCAACGGCCACGGCGGCAACCGCGCCAGCTTGCAGGTATTAGGGCAAGAGCTGTATGCGGAGATGGGGTTTTCGATCAACGTGATCGTTTACTGGGACCTAGTTCCCGAGCTCGTCAAGTCGCTGAAGAAATCCAAGTCAAAAGGCATGGGCCACTCGGGCGAATTGGAAACCTCGCTCATGCTATACCTGGCACCGCATTTGGTCGATTTGAGCGCCGTGCCTGACGGCTTTCGTTCTGATCGGCTGCAGCACAGCCGATTCATTTCCGGCGAGGGCATCACCCGCTACGTCAATATCAAGGAGCACTCCGACATCGGTGTCGATGGTTTTCCCGCCGCAGCGAGCGCCAAGGATGGAGAGCTGTTCTATCAAACCGTTTTGACCGAGATGGGAAAAGTCATACGCGAATTGCAGCAAGAGGATTAATTAAAATGCCGCACCCGGCTGGGAAAGAAAATACAACTCCTCCGGTGTCGATGGCCGGCCAAGAATTTTATTACGGTGTGGGAAGCGGCCAAAGCGCGCGATAATGTCGCGGTGCAAAATCGCGAAGTTTAGATAGTGCTCGAATATCTCCCGCTGGTCCACATCGACGATTGGTACTAGCTCGCCCAACGCACTTACCGACCGCTCCTGGTCGGCCATTCGTTCTGAGTGCTCCAGAGGCAGATAAAAGAACACTCGTTCGATGGGCCTCAACAATCGGTCGACGCCGCGTGCAACGCCGTCGAGAGTCCACTCCAGCGCCTTGGCGTCGAAGGCAAACGCCCGCGGCGAATCGCGGTAAATGCTGCGGGGAAACTGATCGGTCAAAATGATCATAGCTAACCGCCCGCGTGGTTCGACCAGCCAAGCGTCGAGCTTGCCTTCTGCAGCGAGTTGCACGTTCACCGCGAATCGCTGGCGAATTTCTCGGTCGGTTTCGGCGTTCTTCGACCACCACAGATCCGCGCGGTCCTTGGCGAGTGCTGCACTATCAGGGTTCGTGCCGAACCAGTAAGTCAGAATGCTATCGACGCTTTCCATATCAGTCACGACCCGTACGGCGAGTGTTTATTGACAAGTCCCTCGACGAATTCTTTTGCTTGCGCGAGATCGTAGCCGTAGAGGCGTCGGGCGGTGGCGATGGCGCCAATTTTATCGCCGGATTCCGCTAGATCGAGCAGCCGGAGTTCTTGTTCAGCGCGGCTGAACTCATCCAGTTTGAGCAAATCCTTTGAGGTTTTTTCAGCGGCGCAGATCGGTGTATGACGGCTGAGTGCATTCAAGAACGTCGCCGCGCTAGGTACAACCGCCCATTCGATCTGCAGCTTATCACCAGTTGGCAAACGGACCGGCTGATGCTGATAGCGGGTGCTGACAGCCAGCTGCGCTTTGCGCTCCATGGCATAGCGGCGCTCGCGTTGGAGCGCATCTCTCAAGGGTTTGGTCTTACCGGCGAGTTCAAGCTCAACGAGCTTGTTAGTTTTGGTGCTGGTTGCCGGCCGCTTATTGCCGTCGCGGTCCGGCACTTGTTGCTTCTCGACGACATAGCGCGCCGAGCGGATTTCCGCATGCGCAATGAAAACAACGATAAGTTCATGTTCGGGAAAGTGGTTGTTCAAATACGAGCGAAATTTGATGAACAGACCATCGTCGCTCAATCGCACCAGCCAGTTGGCCGGATGAAAGCGCGCAATGAGCAATTTTCGGAACAGGAAGATGAAGATGAAGACGACAGCGAAAATAAAATAACCCACCTCAGGTTGCTTCAGCCAAGCGAGGTAGCTGAGCGCGCCGGCACCGGCTGCTGTCAGCGAAATGGCCCAAAGGGCATGAGCGCGTGAATAACTAAAGACCTGGTCGCGTTCAGAGATTGGCACTTCGGCCGGGCACAGGAGCTTCATAAATGATCGCTCGCGAACGGCGATTGTTGGATGCTCAGCCGTCAATGACCGAGCAGCGATTTGAGCTGAGTAAAGAATTCACCGATGGAGCCATTATGAAGGAAGTCGGCGAGATCGTCGAGCGGTGTGGGATCACGGTTGACGATGGCGAGCAGCGCGCCGCTGCGCTTGGCGATCACGGGGAAGGATGCCGCGGGTTGCACTTGCAACGACGAGCCGATGACGATGAAAATTTCTGCGCCTTCGCTCCAGCGCTGAGCTCGTTGCATGGCTTCCACCGGCATCGATTGTCCGAAGGAAATATTGGCTGATTTCAAAAAACCGTTACAGACATCGCACGTTGGCGTCGGCAGTGCTTCGTGCCATGTTTCATAAACGTCGGACGGTTGAAAAGCTTTGCCACATTTGAGGCAAGTGACGAGCCGATCGGTGCCATGCAGCTCGACCAGCCGTGTGTCCGATGTGCCGGCGAGCTTGTGCAGGCCATCGATGTTCTGTGTAATCAGACCGAGCAGTTGGCCGCGCTGTTCGAATTCGCAGATCTCCCGGTGCCCGACGTTAGGTGTGACGGTCTTGAAGAGCTCATAGGTTGCTTTCTTCAACTGCCAATGTTGTAAACGCGCAGCTTCGCTGGCGAGAAAATCTTGGAACAGCACCGGCTGGTATTTTGTCCAGACGCCGCCGGGGCTGCGGAAATCGGGTACGCCGGACTCCGTGCTAATGCCGGCGCCGGTGAAGAAAACCAGCTTTACCGACTTACTTACCAATCCGGCGAACGCTTCAAACTCCACAGCGCAATGCTCTCGGGTTATTTCTTCAGCGGCTCGGCTGGCTTTGCCGGAGTCGCTGCCTTACTGGGCGGCTCCGTCGCTTTTGCGGCTGGCGCGGTCGACTTGGCAGCTGGAGCCGTGGGCGGCGGCGCCGGCTGGATATCGACGACTTTGACGTTGAAGACGAGAGTTTTGCCCGCCATCGGATGATTCATATCGATGACCACGGTTTTTTCTTTTATTTCCTTGATGCGAGCGACCATGGGGCGTCCTTGGTCGTCTTGTCCTTGCAGTACCGCACCGACCTTGAGAGCATTCGGCGGAATGGTTTCTTTAGGCATTTCCTGAAAACCATTTGGGTTGATTTGCCCATAAGCGTCGTCCGGCTTGACCGTGACATTTTTTTCACCGCCGACTTTCATCCCGGTAAGCTCTCTCTCGAGTCCGGGAATCATCGTCTTCTGCCCATGGACGTATTTGAGCGGCTCCCGGCCTTTACTACTGTCGATCACCTTGCCGTCGGTGCCCTTGAGTGTGAAGTCTATGCTGACGAGCATGCCGTCTTTGACGACGTTTTCATTCTTGGCTTTTTCCGCCGCAGCTGCCGTCTGCGCAATGGCGAATGATAACAGCGCCGCAGCAATGGCGCGGAAAATAAAATTTAACTGCATGGAGTTCTCCTCTTGGGTGATTACTGCGAAGTGACAATTCGTAAAGAGTACATCCTGGGGCGAGTGAACTCAATAAAATCGTCTCAATTGGGCGCGAAGTTTAAGAACAATTCACTTTGTCGAAGAAAGCGCGGCGCCGATTCTACTTAGCGATTCGATCAAAGAAACCTTCACGCTGCAGCTCATCGAGCAAACTCATATCGATGAAGCGCGCCATCTCCGCTTCGTTTTTGCCGAGTGTCGCGATGAGATTGCGCCAGCCGGTAATTTCGGTGCGCGGGACGCTGGCGAAACTGTCGGCGTAAAACTTTCGGGTTTCTTCCAGCGCAGCCGCATCGGTGACGCCAGTGTAACGCGCCAGCGCGCGATAGGCGGAGTCGGGATTACGTTTGATGCGGCCGATGGCTTCTACGTACCCTTGGAGGAATCGTTTCAGCAAAGGCCGCTGTTTCTCCAGCGCGGCGCGCGTGACGACAACGGAAGTGTCGGTCAGATCGGCATAGGGGCGCAGGTCTGCGAGGGTCGGAAAGCCTTCTTTGGTGGCGATCAATAATTCCGGATAAGCGAATACGGTGGCATCGACGACGCCTTCGCGTAGCGCCGCCATGCGCGTCGGACTCGGGCCGAGACTTAAGAGTGAGACACGGTTGAAATCCAAGTTCCATTTCTTAAATGCCAGCTGTAATCCCAGCTCGCTCGAACCGCCGCGCGAGGCGATGGCGATCTTCTTGCCGACCAAGTCTTTGACGTCGCGGATCTCTTTGCGCGCGACGATACGCCAGTTGACCTGGTTCATGACGGTGGCAATCATGGTCAGATCGGCGCCGGCGATTCCGGCACGCGCGACGGTGGCGGCGCCGGAGTGAGTCAGCAACAGCTCGCCGCTCAAAAGCGTCTGAATTATTCGCGATCCGCCGGCGATTAGTAGAATTTCCATGTCTAATCCATACTTTTTATCCAAGCCTTCCTGCTTCTGCACCCACATCGGCAGATGGTAACCTGTGGTGCCGGCGAAGCTCGCGCGGAGCTTGGTCAGCTGCGCTGGGACTGGCTCGGCAGCTAACAGCAACGCGCCGATGAGCAGTAAGGTCGAGGATGGAAAATGGAGGATAGAAGATCGCATTTCGATAGTCTCCGTGTTTACCTTTGCCTGTTACCGATTGCCTAAAATTTCTGGATGACTTCTTTGCCCCACTTCTCCATGACCTGATCGTAGATTGCGTTAGGCGGTGTCAGGAGGATTCGCTTGACGCCTTCGGCTTCCAGGCGTTTCACTTTGGCGATGCATTCGGCGGGCGTGCCGGCGATGGTGAAGCGCTCAAGCAGGTAGTCGGTAACGAAGACAGGGTCGACTCGTTCTTCGATTGGATTGGCAATATTAAAATTTTCCATAAACCTTTGGATGCCGGCGGCTTCGCCTTCAGGGACCGTTTCCATGGTGAAGCGGAAATTATGATGAGCGCGATTGGCCATCCGGCTGCGCACTCGCTGGCGCGCGACATCGCCGTTATCGTCGACGACAATCATGCCTGCCGGCATGATGTCGATATCGGTCAACTCCCGGCCTGTCTGCTTGGCGCCCTCGGCGACCCGTTGGCGCGCCCAGTCGGTCACTTGCTTGTCGAAGCCGGTGCCCAAGATGACTCCATCGCAAGTACGGCCAGCGACGCGCAAAGCTTTCGGACCTTCTGCCGAAATGTAAATCGGCACCGGCCGCCTGCCGGCTTTGAGTTTGACATTGCCGCCTGAGCGCTCATGACTTTTGGACACATCAATGCCGCGGTCGTGTAAAAGATCGCGGATCACGCGCAGTCCTCTTTCGAAATCAACAAGTTTTGTCGCCGTTCGGCCCAAGCTGTATCCCGGCCCGTCGCCGGTTCCCATGCCGACGATGGCCCGGCCGTCGGAAATTTCATTGAGTGTGGCGTAAGAACACGCGGTAATAGTTGGATCGCGGTAGACCATGTTGGTCACCGCGGTACCGAAGCGGATGGTTTTGGTCTTCAGCGCGCACAGCGCCATTGCCTGGTATGGGTCGACGTTGTTCAT
>DATLCH010000294.1:0-8092 GCA_035526465.1 Candidatus Limnocylindrales bacterium
GGCTGGTACGACCCCGCGGATCGGCTCGTCAGCACCAAACGAATGCACGCAAACCCTGAACAGCGCGACGACAGTATTGGCTTTCGCTGCGCCAGCGACGCCAAATAATCCTGCTGCCAGGCGGATCGGCAATGTCTGAATTTGCAATCCATCCTCAGCTGCTCGCCGATTGCCATCGGCTTGGACGATTCGATCTATGTCACGTGTTGTTGAACAGCAATGCGTCGCTTCCGTGGTTTATCCTAGTTCCAGAAACCGCTGTCACTGAACTGTTCGATCTTGCGGACACGCCGCGAACAGCCGTACTGCACGAAGCCGCAGTCGTTGCGCAGTTCATTAAAAATCATCTCGGCTATCAAAAGATCAACTTCGCCGCCATCGGTAACATCGTGCCGCAGCTGCACTTGCATATCGTCGGCCGAAAGCTCGGCGATCCGTGCTGGCCGGCGCCGGTGTGGGGCAAAATTATCGAATCGCAAGAGTATTCGGGTCAACGTCTCGAAGGGATTCGCGAGCTGCTGGTGCGCCAGTGTTCTCTTAAGAAAGAACTCGCCAATCCGTGAAGTGCTGAAGCGCTTCGGCGTGACACCGATGCTGCTGCGAAATTTACCGCGCTCCGACGATCATGGTTGTGATGAAGGCTTCGATCATAGCGGCGACCAGTAACATGGGCACAATGACAATTGCGTAAAATCGCAGGCCGCGGATCAATGCCGGTCTAATCTTGGCGTCGGATTTTCTTAACATTCGTTTTAGCACGATGTTGCCCAAAAGGAGGCCGATCGCGGTGCCGAGAAACACTGCAGTGAGTTCGAGGATGCCATGCGGCAAGATGCTCAAAAGCGATGGCCAAAGTCCACGGCTATAAGAGGAAAGAAAGAACACCACCCCGAGGACGACGCCATTGATGATTAGAAATAATGCCGGCACGACGCCAATCGCCAGGCCTAACAGAATCGCGGCGAGAGTTTTTATCGAGTTGTTGAGAAAAATTGCCGCGGCAAGCTGTGGTTTCGGCAAGCCCCGGAAGGTTTTCAGAAAGCCGGCGATGGAGTCGCCGAAATTGTCCGCGAGGCCGGGGAAACGGCTCGCGACCGCAGCGCCGATCACTGCGCCGACGGCGAAAAAAATGATGCTAGCGACAAGATACGGACGCAGTTCGCGCAAATATGCGCTTCGTTCATCGCTGTTCATCAAACTATTTTTAGCAGAAAGCGGCTGCGGTAGATATGCCCCGGAGAAATGGATCGGAGCGCGCCGCAAATTGCCTGATGCAAGGATTGTCTGACCGGAGATTGTCGACGATGCTACGTCTTCTGCTACAGGTAGTTTTGGTATTGCTCGTCTGTGTCCGGTTAAGTCTCGTCGTTACTTTTATGTTGCTGCCCGTTCGGTCTTGATTCGAAGCGAGTTACAAAATCGGTGGGGCATTCTGGACCAGCCGAGTAGTGCTATGTTCTCGTGTACGGCTTTTTGAATCTTCTAGTCTTTGCGGTGCTGTGGTATCGCTGGAACGCCGCCAACAGAGCACAAGCTGTAAAGGGATTACGATGAAAATCAAAAGCATTCATTCACAAATCGTCCGTCTACCGGTCGACGAGCCATTGGCCGATGGCCCGCCGTCGGGAAGGACACACAACATGTTCGTCACGGTCCGGATCGAAACAGCGGACGGTATCGAAGGCATCGGCGCGACGTTCTATGGCGGAGTGCTCAGCGCGGCGCTCAAGCAAGCTCTCGATCAGCTCGGCGCGCTGATCATCGGAGAGGATCCGCTGCGGATCGATGCGCTGACACAGAAACTGCGCATGGCGGCGGCGAGTGCCGGGCCAGGCGGAATCCTGACACTGGCGATTTCCGGTATCGATATGGCGCTGTGGGATCTCAAGGGCAAGTATCTCGGTCAATCCCTCGGCGCTATGCTCGGCGGCTTGCGTGACCGTGTGCCGGCCTATGCCAGCGGCGCGCTGGTACGCAGCTATTCGCTCGATCATCTGCTCAAGTCCTGTCGCACATTGATTGAACGCGGCTTTAAGCAAATGAAAACCCAGATGGCGTTGCCAGGGGAAGTGACGCCAGCGCAGGAGGCCGAACGCGCGCGCTTGACTCGCCAAGCGGTTGGCCCCGATATCGATCTCATGTGCGATATCAATCAACGCTGGTCCGTCAATCAGGCGATCGACATTGGCCGGCGCGTAGAGGATGTGCATTTTTTCTGGCTCGAAGATGTCACCGTCCATGACGATTACACCGGCTTGGCCCGCGTCGCGGCCGCATTAGCCACACCGCTTGCCAGCGGCGAGTGCCTGTACGGCATTACGCCGTTTCGCCATACCATCGAAAATGGCGCCGCCGACATCATCATGATCGATCTGATTCGCGTCGGCGGTGTTTCCAATTGGATGAAAGTCGCGGCCATGGCCGAGGCGTTCAATTTGCCGGTCGTGAGCCATTTGTTCCCGGAGATTCACGTGCACCTGATGTCGTCGATTCCCAATGGCTTGACTGTAGAATACATGCCCTGGTCGTTTCGTTTGTTCGAAGAAGTGCCCGTGCCGGTGCAAGGTGAGTTGATCGTACCGACCAAACCGGGGTTGGGTTTGGCGTTCAACCGGGAGTTGGACCGATACGTCGTGGGGTAATTCCTTTCAACGAGGTCAGGGTGAATATTTTTACTTTGCAATTAATAAAATCCCCCTCGATCCCCCTTGTCAAAGGGGGAAATTGCGGGCTCGGGGAAAATTCCCCTCTTTGGAAAAGAGGGGTAAGGGGAGATTTGGGCTTGCTGCGGTGTGGCGCGAGATGGGTATCGTTATACTGCATGTCGCCTTTGCCCTCGATCAGACTTCAGCCGCGGATCTGACCAAGATTTACGCTGGCTACGGCGGCATTGCCGGTTACCAGATGCCGCTGTGGGTGATTAAAGAGGCGGATATCGGAAAAAAATACGGCATCGATATCGAGCCGCTGTTGATCAGCGGCGGCGCCCTAAGCATGCAGGCGCTGCTCGCCAACAGCATTCAGCTGAGCCAAAACTCGGCCTCCGCAGCGGCCGGGGCGGCGTTGCGCGGTGCGCCGATCGCGCTCGTCTCGACATCGGAAAACCGCATGGCGGCTGAGATCGTCGCGCGCGCCGAAATCAAAACGCCGCAGCAATTAATCGGCAAGAAGATCGGCATTCTTCGTTTCGGCGGCTCCAACGACACCGCCATTCAATGGGCGTTACGGGCGTGGAAAATCGATCCGAAGCAGGTGACGATTCTCCAGTCCGGCGCGACCAACGCCCGTCTACTCGCATTGACGTTGGGGCAGATCGACGCGACGATACTTTCCTATCCGGAAATTCATATCGCCCGTAAACGCGGCATGAACGTATTGGCCGATGTCGGCGATTTCAGCGCTTATCCGAACACTTCGTTTATGCTGACGCGCGCCTTCATAGAAAAGCAGCGGCCGCTGGCGAAAAACCTGCTCCGTTCGCAGATCGAAGCGATCCACTACATGCGCACCAACAAGGAGGGCAGTATCAAGATCCTCAAAAGGTATCTTCGCGTTGACGATCCTGAAGCCACCGATGCGACCTACGAATTCTTCGCCCGCCGCACCGATCCTTTGCCGCGGACCAATTTGGAAGGATTGAAAAACATCCTCAGAGAAATGAACGCGCCGCAGCGTAGTCCCGCCGAGTTTGTCGATACCAGCCTGCTCGACGAGATCGAGAAGGAAGGGTTCATGCAGCGGTTCCGTTAAAAAACACCCTGATGAAGAATAACTTGAGATTATCTAAGGTGACACTTCAACCCACTTCTGCAGGGACAATCTCAATTATGCGCGACGGCCGTGTCGAGACGATCTGGATAAAACGGGCCCATCGCGGGCCAATGGACGCGGTCAGATCCGTCAAAGCTATCGCAGGCGAAGGAATTCTCGGCAACGCCGATCGCGGCGGCTCGCGCCAGATCACGTTGCTGGAAAAAGAAGTTTGGGATGCGTTGATGCAAAGTCTCGACGGTGCGGCGCCGGCCAGCGCGCGCCGGGCGAACTTGTTGGTGAGCGGCATTGCACTGGCCAATTCTCGCGGCAAAATTCTTCGCATCGGCTCGGTAAGGTTGCAGATCGGCGGTGAGACCAAGCCTTGCGAACGGATGGATGAAGTTTTGCCGGGACTGGAGACGGCCATGTACACCGAATGGCGCGGCGGCGCCTATGCGCGAGTTCTCTCCGGAGGTGAAATCGCGGTTGGCGCTAAAGTGGAGTGGGAAGAGCCGGCTATCGGGGGCCTCCAGGGTTAAGCTATTCATGCGATGAGAATTAAGTCCGGCATCAAACTACTGGCGGAGGTCGAAGGACAGGGCGAGCCGGCCGAGAGAGGCGATAGTGTTGTTTTCAATTGGCGACTCTATCGCAATCACGGCGAGGAGATTTCGGTCAACGAGCAGCAGGCGGAAAATCTTCCTCGAGAAATGATCCGCCATATGGATGGCCGGCCGTTAGTTGATCACAAAACAACCTTGGGAAAGCGCCAGACGACGGCTGGCGTGGAATATTCGCTCTATGGCATGAAGACCGGCGGCTATCGCAAGATTCGTGTCAGCCCGCACCTCGGCTATCGGGACGAGGGACTGGGCGCGCTGATACCCCCACACGCCGTCTTGATCATCGAAATATGGTTACGAGAAATTAGCCGCCGTTAAGCTAGGGCCGGCTTATTTGCGGGTACATCCACTCAGCCACCGGTTTTGTTAGCGCTGAGAACAGTATCTAACCCGCCAAGTGAAAATGAAAAGCGGCAAACAAAAGCGCTCCGCGATTAAAGCCAACCGAAAACAGAAGAGCGGCAAGTTTCCCGGGAGCGCCAATCGGCCGGCGCCGCAACAGCGTCCAGTGCTCGGACCGCCGGTGAATGAGGCTTTGTTGGCGCCGAACAATAGTTACGGTGCGCCGGATTTTGTCTCTCGCGGTTATTACGTCGACCGTCCATTTCGCTGTATCGATTGCGGCAAGGAAGAAATATGGACCGGCACGCAGCAAAAATGGTGGTATGAAATTGCCAAGGGGTTTGCTTACACGACGGCGGTTCGCTGCCGTTTGTGCCGGCGCAAGAAGCGCGAGCAGAGTGAAAAGTCGCGCCGCATCCATTTAGAAGGGCTCGAACGAAAACGCGACACAAAGTGAAAGAATCGCTTTAATGATAGCGCCGCGACGTTCCGCCGCGTCGTCCATCTGCAAGGCGCGAAAGTAACAAAGGGTGGAGAAGGCTGAATGTCTCGGCGAAGGGCCAGCCATCTTGTAGCCATATTCTCAACTGTATTAGTATCCGGCTGCTTGATCATTATTCGGCGAAAAGGAGAGTCGTATGGGATTATTAGATGGCCTATTGGGTAACGTGCTTGGCGGCGCATTGGGCGGTAACCGGACGCAGTCACAAGCGCAAGATCCGTTGAGCTCAATTCTCGGCGGGCTCACTGGCGGCCGCGGCGGCGGCACGGGAAATATTTTATTGCAGCTCGCTCTTTCGATGCTTCAGCAACAGGGCGGGCTCGGCAATGTGCTTGGCAAGTTTCGCGAAGCCGGCATGGGCGCGCAAGCGGACTCCTGGGTCGGCACCGGCCAGAATGTAAACATCTCGCCGAATCAGTTGGAGCAGGTATTTGGTTCCGGTGCCTTGAACGATATCGCCTCGAAGCTCGGCATGTCGCAAGAACAAGCGGGCTCAGCGATGTCGCAGGTGATGCCTGAGTTGATCAATCAGCTGACACCGCAGGGACAAGTGACTGCGGATTCGGAAAATTCGGTAGCCGAAGGCCTGGATGCGTTGTCTGCCAGCCTGGACCGATAAATTTTTCGCAAGAAATTTCAGGATCGCTGGTCGTCTTTGGCCGGCGATTCGGTTTTCCTCGCCTTGAATAATATCGATAAATTCCAACTCTGGTCGATGTTGTTTTTGACGCTGGCGCGAATCGATTCGAGCGCCGCCGCTGAGATCGATTTTGTCACTCTGGCAAATTTGCCTCCGGTTGTGCGAGAGTCATTCGAGAACAGTCCGCAAGCCAAGGGCTACGCCTTTTCGGCGCATATCAATCCGTTTTATCTTCACGGTGATTTCGATGGCGACGGCCAGCTGGACACGGCAGTTTGGATCACAGAGCGCGCAACCGGAAAAAGCGGCATCGCGATTTTTCACGGTAAGGCCAATCGTCTTGTCATCGTCGGCGCCGGCCGCGAACTGGGCAGTGGCAGCGACGACTTTTCTTGGTTGAATGCCTGGCATGTTTTTCGCCGCGGCCCGGTGGAGCGGGGCGCCGATAACAAACCGCCGCCAAAGCTCCGCGGCGATGCGCTCGTGGTCATCAAAACCGAATCCGCCAGCGCATTGATCTATTGGAATGGCAAACGGTATGGCTGGTATCAGCAGGGAGACTAGCGTGCGGCGTGACGATGGTGCGGGTGCCTGGGTGAGCTTGATCTTCCTGGCGGTGTTTGCCCTCGTGTTTGTAGTTTACACGACACGCTATTTGCCGGATCCGGTGGCGACTCATTTTGGCGGCGATCACCGGGCCAACGGTTGGATGAGCCGTGAGGGCTATCTCCTGTTCATGCTGGCGTTTATGGTCGGTATCTCCGCGTTGGTCAGCTTCACGATCGGAACGTTGCCCGGTAAATTTCCTCAGTGGACCAATGTGCCCAACCGCGAGTACTGGCTGGCTCCCGCGCGCCGTGAAGACTCACTGCGCTACTTGTCGGCTCACGGCAAGCGCCTCGGCTGTCTGATCATCATGATGATGCTCGGCATGCATTACGTGATCTTGAAAGCTAACTTTGTACGACCGCCGGTGCTGCCGGTGCCGACCTTTTCGGCGGTTCTTTTCGGCTTCGCCCTAATGCTCATCTGGTGGATCGTGCGGCTGTACCGGCGGTTTCCGAAACCGAAGGGCTGAGATGAACCACGAAATGTACGAAATACACGAAAATCTCAGCCATAAGGTATTCTAAATTTAGTGCCTTTCGTGTTTTTCGTGGTTAATATTCTTTTTATGAAAGGCTTTGATAATAACAATCGCTGTCCGTGGGTGGATACGACCAAGCCGGACTATGTGGAGTATCACGATCTCGAGTGGGGCGTGCCGGTGCATGACGACCGCGTGATTTTCGAGTTCCTTACGCTTGAAGCCGCGCAGGCGGGGCTGAGCTGGTATACGGTGCTGCGCAAACGCAAATCTTACCGCGACGCTTTTGCCGATTTCGATCCGCAAAAGGTCGCGCGCTACGGCAAGAAGCAGATCCAGGCGTTACTGAAAAACCCCGGCATTATTCGCAACCGATTGAAAATCACCGCCGCCGTCAATAACGCCGGTAGGTTTTTACAAGTTCAAGACGAGTTCGGCAGCTTCGATGCTTATGTTTGGCGCTTCGTCGACGGCAAACCGATCGTCAATCGCTTTAAGTCACTGAAAGATTATCCGGCCACCAGCCGTGAGTCCGATGCTTTGAGCAAGGATTTGAAACAGCGCGGTTTCAAGTTTGTCGGTTCGACGATCATCTATGCCCACATGCAGGCCACCGGAATGGTCAACGACCACTCGGAAGCTTGTTTCCGCCGTAAGCCGATCATCGCCGAGCATGGTCGATTGACGACTCGATGAAATTCCTCTGGCTGGCGTGTGCCTTAGCCTGCACGTTTTCGTTTACGACGTGGGGTGAACGGTAGGTCCATTCCGACGGCATTTAAAATTGCGGCGAGAGATGAAAACTTTGGATTTCCTTTTTCAGAGAGGACTCGATAAAGATTCTCTCGATTAAGCGTAGTTAGTTTCGAAAGTGCTCGAACTCCTCCTCCTGCCTCAACGACGTTACGAAGACCGACGAAGAAAATCTCTTCCGAGTTTGATGGCAAGCTTGAGATACTCTGCGGCTTCGTTCGGGTCGCGCAATTGTTTGAGCAACTGACTCTAATGACTTCTTGTTGGCATGATACTCCCTCCAAAGATTTTTGGCCTTAACGATATCGCGTTTTTGTGAACCCTTGTCGCTGCCGCAGTGACAACGCGACTATTCTGCTGTCATTTCGAGCGAAGCGAGAAATCTTTCTCAG
>DATLCH010000295.1:0-5017 GCA_035526465.1 Candidatus Limnocylindrales bacterium
TTTATCGGCACGTCGGCCGGAGGATCCGCGGCCATTCGTATCGGCCATGACCTCGGCGCTGATTACGTTCATGCGTTCGGCGCACAAACCGGACTCTCGTCGATCGCCGGCGAAAAAGGCGAACGTGAACCGGCCATGGAACTCGCCCCCCTACTCAAAAATGCCAATCGAAAAACGCTTTATTATCTTCATTATTGCTTGGGATATGAAATAGATCGATTACACGCGGAAAGAGTTGCAGGCGCTCCCGGTGTAATCACTCTAGGATATCCCGGGGCCATCCATCGAGTTATCACGCCACTGGCGCAGAAGGGATTGCTGGCGAAATTACTTTTGATCGATAATCAGAAACACATCGTTGCCATCGCCCGCGAATTTTACGGCGACGAGGTCAAAGTCACAGGCGCGAGCTCATAAGTTTTATCGGGTATTGCGAGACGCGGCTCAAATAATCTGCCCTATGCTTTTTGATGTACTAAGCGAAACCGCGCACGCGCATCCAGATAAAATAGCTGTGGCGGGAGAGCGTAGGTCGCTCACTTATTCTCAGTTGCACCATGAGGCGAGCTGTTTCGCGCTTTACCTTGAGGAGTTGGGATTCAAAAGCGGCGAATCGATTTTTATCGGCTTGCCATCGTCACCAGATTTTTTCGTCGCCATCTATGGCGCGTGGGCATTAGGACTGCTGGTCGTTCCAGTCTCGCCCACCGGACCGATCGCATCGACGTATTTGGCGACCAATCCCGTCGGGGCGATCGGCACACCAGATTTCTTGAAGCAAATTAAGGCGCAATGCCGGGGCTTGCGCACCGTGATCCCCTGCTCATCGTCTGGTGGATTCGCCGTCACGGACTTCCCCGGAGAACTCAAGAGTAGACGACCGTTTAAGCAAGAGGCCGTCCTGTGTGTTTCGAGTTCCGGGACTACCGGCGAGCCGAAACTCTACCAGCGCTCCTGCGAGTTGATTCATGGCCACGCCAGAACTCGCGTCGAAGTTCAACAGATCAACTCCAGCGATATCTTTTTATCCATGCGCCCGCTCAACAACGCCAATGCGATCAACAACTTCGTCGTACCGCCGATTATGGCTGGTGCCAAAGTTATCCTGCACGAACGCTTCGAACGGTTTAAAGCAGTCGACGCAATACGTGCAGAACGCGTGACCGTGCTCAATAGCGTACCGTTCGTTTTTGAATTATTGGCTTCTATACCAGAATCGCGGCCAGTCGATTTTTCGTCGATTCGTATGTGCATCGCCGGCGGCGCGCCATTACCGCCGTCCGTCGCCGACCAATTTTTCCGCCGATTCGGTATGCGCATTCACCAACGTTATGCCGGCAGCCATTTTTATCCGGCATTTTCATTTAACTTTGACGGCCCCAGCGATTCCGTTGGACGCATCGATGGTTACTTCCCAATGGTGATACTCGACGAAGACGGCAAGCGCTTGGAGCCCGGGCGCATAGGCGAAATTGCCTTCACCTATGCCAATTTGCCACCCACGCTGCAACGCGTCGCAGAGAGCAATCCGAATCGCCAGAACGATTGTATCTTGACCGGAGACTTGGGGAGAACCGATGCCGATGGCAATGTTTTTGTCGTCGGCCGCCGCAGTCCGTTCATTAAAATCGGCGGCAATCGTGTCGAACCGGCCGAAGTAGAAAGCACCTTGCGTTCCCACCCGGCGGTGCGGGAAGCGCTCGTCTACCCGCTTCGCCAGGGTCAAACAGACGAAGCGATCGGCGCCATGGTCGCTGCCAGCAATGTTAGCGAGCAGGAATTATTGCAACATTGTGCCGACCATCTGGAAGCGTTTAAGTGCCCGCGCCAAATTGACGTTAAAGACGAACTGCCGCGGACCGAACAGGGAAAAATTTCGCGGCGCCTCTTCGAATCGCTACAGTGGCTCATTCTTATACTAGAGGGCGCCAACAACTGCGCGAACATCTATGTCTGATTTGTTATTACTTTCCAGCGCAGCAGCGCCCCAGACTCGATTCGTATACGGCCGAAACCCACTCCCGCTTAGTTCCCTCGGGTGCTTTTCACCGGCCTAGATTTGTTTTGCTGAGTGTTTATGGCGCGTAAAAATATCACGACTAGATTGAAAGCAGTTTTACGCGACGTCGTCGGCTTCTCGGAAGCGTCACTGCGCCGCGATAATTTTACCCTTTTCGGTTCCCGCGGCCGCATCGACTCGGTCGGTGTGCTGATGCTCGTGATGGCACTTGAAAAACAGTTCGGCGTCATCATCGATGATGGCGAAATTCTTCCCAAGAACTTTCAGACGGTCAAAAAATTAGCTGCTTTTATCGAGCGAAAGCTTTCTTCACCCGGTGTCGCGCAACGAAATTTATAATTAGAGCCCGCTAGCCCATTCCATTGAGCCTTCTCGTCCCGGCGATAGCCGACCCGCGCCTTGCCGAGCGATTAGCCGCCCCGCAAGGGCAAACCAGCGCAGTCGTTAGCAAGAACGCTGTGAGACAAAACGACTATTGCGGCGACAGCGATTTGGCGAATTTTAGGATCAGCGCGTTGAAGCGTTCAGGTTCATCGACAAACAAGGCATGCCTGGCATCCTTGAAGAGTTCCACCTCAGTGCCTGGCCGGTGCTTTTGGAGATTGGCCGCCTGCTCGGCAAACTGCGGCGTGACGACGTAGAGCAGCGGCTTAGGGAAAGCGTGTGCGATCTCTTTCCAGTGCGTCCGTGGGAACGGATACGATAACAGCGCGATGCTTTGATCGACCGACATGCGTTTAGCGCCGTTGGTCAATGCGGCGACTTCGGCGTCGCTCCGTTGGTTCTGGAAAATCGCCCGGATGAAGCCGTCCAAAGTCTTGTCCCGATCGTTGCGTAGCGCTTGGAGAAAAGTACCCCCGGGCGCAGGCTCCGGCTCCTCGCCGACAGAACTGTCGACGAGCACCATACCCACCAATCGCCCGGCGCCGAACATATGTACATACTGCAGCGACTCAAGGGCGCCGAGTGACCAACCGACCAGAAGGACGTTCTTCAGAGGCTCAAGCAGTTCTTTAAGATCACTGGCGCGGCGTTCAGCTGTGAAGCCATCGGCGGGAACTTGCGATTCACCCTGACCGCGCGGGTCGATGGCAAGCGTATGATAGCTGCGGCCGAACTCGTCCAGTTGAGCTTGCCAGATGCTCGCCGGCATCGACCAGCCGGTGACTAAGGCGATCTGAATTTTGTCGCCGGCAGCGTGCTCGCGGCCCGATTCGAGGACGGAAAGCACAACGCCATCGCTGGTCGTGAGCGAGCGGCGTGCGATCTGAGTGGCGCAGCCTTGTGCCATGAGGACAAGACAGCTCACGAGCAGCAAAGCTCGTGGACTAATTTGAATTGCGTTCCCGATTGGCGAGTATGAGACCACCCTGGCTGCCGCGCCAGTGATATCCGAAGGGAAACGGCAACTCCGTGTTCTCAACTTTCGCTTTGAAGGCCGCGTCGAGATCCTTTTGATAACCATACGCCATTGGCTTGATTGGCTTGTGGTACTTACCGTAGAGCTTTACCTGCCAAGGAGACTGGCTGATGTATCGATATGGAATCCCCGTATCGTCTTGTATGAGAACATCGGCGGAGTCCAAAACCATCGCCCGCGTCTTGGAAAACTGGCCGTCGTGCAAGAGGTAAGACGCCGACTTTAGCAGCGCACTGGCGGGCCGGTTCTGACCCACCCAATTGAGAAATTCTGGGTAGAATTCCAAAGCTTTGTCCGTGGCATCCAGAGAATAGTAGTAAAGCTGTTGCACGCCGGGCGTGCTCGGATTGGAGAACTCGATACGCACGCCGCGCAGGAGCAAACGCGGTCGTTTGCCGTCCGGCGTATCATAGGCCTTGGTCAATTCCGGGAACAGATCGATGGGTTCGATACGCACGATCCGCCGGTTCATCAGCGCCATCATAGTCGCCATTACCGGCACCGTGCCGCGCACCCACGGGGTGGTGAGCTGCTTGTTCATATAGGACGTTATGAAATAATTGCGCTCGAATATGTCGCGAAAGGCGCCGCGCACGTCGGTTAACAGCTTGGCAAATTGTTGCGTTGTTACCGACTCTAGATCAGGCAAGGCACCTGGACGCTCGAGGCTGAAGAAAACATAGCGGGAATGATCCGGAAAAAACGCATAAGCGTTGAAGAAGTCCGGCCCGCTGAAGGGATAGAGCAAGGTCTTTTTTTGGGGACTAGCGATTTTAAGCTCGTGCTCGCGCCATCCTTCGACGGTTTTGATTCGTCCGCGCACCTCCGCCCATTGCGAAGTCATCCACTTTTGATGCTCCTTCCAGGCATCGAGCTCGAGCAAACGGTTGAATGCCGGCTCAGGCGGGTTCGGCGTGATACCGGCCAGCATCTGCGCCGTGGCAGTGGCGCGTCGATTAAACTCCGGATTCGGTGCCTCGACCGCCGCAACCGGACTATTGCCGGACAAGAGCGCGCTGAGAATGACCCATCGTAAAATTTTTCTTTTGGCCAAAACCTGACAAACGTTCCTTTTAAGATTCATACTTGTTTACCAAATACCGATCGAACCTTTCTGTTCGAGGAGCCGATCAGGGAACACGAATAATGTCTGTAGATTAGACGCTAAGAATAGCATTTTCACCCCGCCACCTGTCAAATGTTCCGAAGATTTATCGCACGTCGAGCGTGAATTAAACGATTCGACGCTCGATATCAGCGTACGTGCACCGCTTCCTATCCATCCGTGCTTACGATAAGTAAGATTTCAATCGTCATTATAGGGGAGAAACCAAGTGTCGGGCTGGAAAGCACGCATCGGCTATTTATCGCCATCAGTATTTGAAACGCCATCGGACTGGGATCTCATCCTTCCGGAAGGCTTCACCCTGGTCTCCTCCGGTTTAAACGTTCAATCTCACACCGAAGCGGAGTTCAACAAGGCGATCAATGCTCTAGGCGCCGGCCTTGATATTTTTAAGGCAGAGGAATGCGACGTGATCCTGATGGGCGGAATCACGCTCGGTACCCAACGTGGC
>DATLCH010000296.1:0-2379 GCA_035526465.1 Candidatus Limnocylindrales bacterium
CGCCTTTGAGCTCGATGGTTAGATAAGAAATGCAGCGGCGCGCGTCGAGAATATAAGGTCCGACAAAGGCCTGGGTCGGACAAGCCTTGAGGCACAAGTCGCATTGGCCGCAGCGATCACGCATCGGCCGGTCGTAAGCCAATGCCAAATCGATAAACAGCTCGCCCAAAAAAAACCATGATCCCCGTTTCGGAGAAATCAAATGGGTGTTCTTGCCGATCCAGCCGAGACCGGCGACACCGGCGAAAGCTCTTTCTAACACCGGGCCGGAATCGACGAAGACGCGCCCCTCGATCGCTTCGCCGCGAAGCGCGCGAATAGCTTCGAGCAGGCGCTCCAATCGCTCTTGGATGATGTCGTGATAGTCGTCACCCCAGGCATAGCGTGAGATCGAACCCTGCGAGCCAGCGGAACTGTCCGGATGGGCATTCGGCGTATAGTAATTCATGCCGACGGAAACAATCGATTGCGCCCACGGCACTAGCTCCTGGGGATCGCGACGCAATTTTTCCGTCCGGCTCATGTAGCCCAGCTCGCCAGCAAAGCCGTCGCGCAGCCAACGCGCAAAGGACTCCCCATGAGGCGGTAACTGAACCGGTGAGATGCCGACGAGATCGAATCCCAACTCCTGCGCGGCATCTTTGATCTTGGCCGAGAGAAATTCTCGCGCCGGATAAGAACTCGCTTCCATGAACTCAAGCCTGCAGTATCGGAGTTAACACGGCGCAGAAATTTGCGCCAAGGGTGGAACCAGAAGGCGTGCTAGTGGTAAGAAATTTTGTTATCCGGTTCCGCGCTGCCGTCGTCGAGCAAGGTCTTGCGTCCGGCGAAACCATCTTCGATGCGGTGATAATGCGCCACATTCGCTTCGCCGATCTGCCAGCAGAGAAACACTACTTCGGAACCTAGCATGCACGGAAAGTCGATCAATCCCTGTTCGACACCTTTGCATACACAGCCGTGGCTATTGATCGTCGTCACCCAGTCTTTGATTTCCGTCACCAGTTTTAAGATCTCGCTGTCCTCGCGCAAACGTTCCATCAGATCGGGCGCATCAGGGTCGAGTTGCTCGCGCCGGATCACCGTTTCACTGACACCCTTCAAGCGCCGAATGTTTTCCAGGATCTGCTCCACCAGTGGCCGTAACAACGGCAACAGTCCATTGGCTTCGTTGACCGTGAACAGGCGGGGAAAATTGGCATCCATGTTAGGTTTCTTTCAAATTTTTGGAGAGCCCGCGCCAATATTTGCGGCGCGGTCACCGTTCACAGCTTCATGCCCTCGCGGACCTTGCGCAACAGCGCAATATTGTCCGAGTGGCCGGTCATGCGTGCGCGAATCGCACCGCGAATCGGTCGACCGAGCAAATAAAAATCGCCGAGAATATCGAGAATCTTATGGCGCGCGAATTCGTCGGGAAAGCGAAGCTCGGTATTGACGATCTTTTGGTCGTCGATCAAAATAAAATTGCTCAGCCGCCCGCCGTTGGCCAATCCCATAGTCTGAAGCTTAGCAATATCTTTGAGAAAGCCAAACGTCCGAGCTGGCGCGATTTCGTCGCGAAACGACGCGCCGTCGCGGTGGTGATAGAAGTACTGCTGTTCGCCCACCGGAGTGGGATAACGCAGTTCGTAATGCACCGAGAACTCTTTCGCCGGTTCGATGACGATCGACTCGCCGCCCTTCGCTTCAACTCGATAGACGCGATCGATGACAATTTCAGCAACGTCCTCGTCTTCCTGCTGGATGCCCGCTTCCTCAATGGCTTGGCAGAATTCCAGTGCGGAACCGTCGAGGATCGGCACTTCGCCGTGAACTTTGATAAGCAGATTGCCAATGCCATAACAGGAAAGAACCGCGAGCAAATGCTCAACGGTGCCGATGGCAAAACCTTGCGTACGCAACGAAGTGGCATACCCGGTCGAGCCGACATAATCCAAGTGCGCCGGCACCGTAACTTCGCCGGAAATCCCGGTGAAGCGAATCCCGCTGTTGGCTGGCATCGGATGCAAAATCAATCCGGTCTTCACGCCCGAGTGCAGTCCTTGCCCGGATAGAACAACGCTCTTTGCCAAGGTCTTTTGCTTGATCAGGGTCGTCGGCGCGCCCGATGCTGCTGCGTCGCCGCGCTTGATGCCGGTTTTTCTCTTGGCACGGCCTTGCCGGGCCGCGGAATTCGACGATTCGCCTAAGGCGCGCTGCACGGTTAAGAGCAGGCCCTCCAGCGAGACCGGCTTCTCGAGAAAATCGAAGGCGCCAAACTTTGTCGCGGTCACCGCCGTGTGAATGTTGCCATGGCCCGAAACCATCACCACGTTGAGGTCGGGCTCCTGAGATTTGATTTCCTTGAGTAAGCCGATGCCATCGACCTGCGGCATC
>DATLCH010000304.1:0-6056 GCA_035526465.1 Candidatus Limnocylindrales bacterium
GATGCCCTGAGGCAGTTTGTCATTGGCCCAGCCCCATGAATGGATACCGGCGCCGAGCGAGACCGGGCAGACTCTTGGCGGCGGATTGAGTTTAGCGAATAACGGTAGCGAGCGTTCACAGCGTTTCAGCGTGACGGTATCGTCGTTGACGCCGTGGATCGACAGAAAGTTGGGCACCGGTTTGACGCCCTGGCCCGACAATTCTTTTGTATAGCCGAGGTAGCGCTGGACGAGGACGTCGGTTTCTTGATGGGAGAGCTTGAGCCTCGCGGCACTGGCGCAGGCAGCGGCTTCTAGAGCCTTGGTCGAATTCTTGTGAATGAAATCCTCGGCTTTGAAGTTGGGCCGCTTCTTGGCGCTTTCCCAACGCTCGAAAGTCAGCTCGATCAACATCGGCAGGCCGATTTCTTCATGTTTCATGCCTTCGTACATATAACGCGCGGTGTCGCGCCATGTGCGCAGGCGCAATTGATTGAAGGGGAAATTCCAGTCGTCGCCGCTGACGAGGGGATACATCCAACCGAAAGGCGAGCTGCCCCAACCGAGCAACCCGGCGATGTTGGCGACACGCTGCGCTGCCATCATCGCGAATGGGCCGCCGGTGGAATGGCCGTGGATGTAGATCGAGTATTCAGCCTCGGGAAACTGCCGGCGCGCCGCTTCCTTGAGCGCTTGTTCGAAGGCGACCGGCCAGGCAGCCATTCGGTAGTAAAATTCCGTCCCTTCCTTGGCCGCTAACGAAACCAGCGTGCCGTAGTCTTCCCGTTTCGAGGTGTCCCGCACAATACTGTACTGGTCCGGAGTTATTTTAGTTTCCCTGGACCAGAGCGGCGTTCGTGCCGAGCCGTCGGAGTTTTCGACGTCACCCGGCCAGTCGCGATTGGCGTCGTGAAAATAGAAACGACCCGGAAACGTCATCGTCGCTACCGGAATGCCGAATTTCTCGGGCAAGATCTTGGCTATTCGTTCCACTGACTTGAAATCCGAGACACCACCGTGCAGGAGAAAAACGCCGACTTTCTTTCCGTCCGGTCCGCGTGGGATGCGCATTTCGTCCTGTGGAAGATAGCGCACAACCCCAATGTCCCAGTCCATGGCCAGCTCGTGGATTCGAAAGATGTTCTCGCTGATTGCGATCGGGGCGCCGCTTTTACAACTAACTTCGTCGTTAAGTTTGAGGACCTCGTCTAAGGAGATTGACGCCGGGGGTTCCCAAGCTGAATTAATTGTCACAGTGACTCCTACGATATCGTGTCAAGAAACTATGGAAGCGGGTTAGCGATGTCAACGCGCGTTTCGCTAAACGCTTCGTACAGCACGCTGCCGGTCGCGTCTTTGGGCCGCGGCAAACCTAATATCCAGGCGAGGGTTGGGGCAAAATCGATTAGCCGAGCGTTGGTAAGTCCCTGCCCAGGGCGAATACCGGGACCGTTGAATACCATGAGCGTGCGCATGGAGGCCTGATCGGGACTAGCGCCGTGGGTACCGTAGGGCTCGGCATCCGTGATCCATTGGCCGCCGCTCAGGCGCGGATCGAAATCGTAACCCGGGGCAAGTTCGATGTAGAGGTCGCCGCCAACCTCGCCGCCGATTCCCTTCTCGTCTCCTTCGGACGCGGCATCGATTATCGATATGACCACTTGGCGCTCGCCGTCGCGCAGCGCGAAAAGCGCCTCGCGCAAATTGCGAACCAACTCGTCACGCTCATCATCTCTAACGATACCGCCTTTGCGATCTATCGAGTTGATCACCAAATAGCCGCTATTGACGGTGGGGTACATGATTTTACTTCTTGTAAGATCGACGCGGTTCTGGCTATCGAGCACGAGAAATTGTTTGTCTTGGAGAAAGGGGTTGAGTGCGACCTTTTTATAAATGCCTTGCATGCCATGGTCGGAGATCACGACGAACGCAGTATTTTCTGGCCGTTTCGACAGAAGCATGCCGAGATGCTCGTCGCTTGAGCGATACACTTGCTCTAGAAACGGCCGGAGCTTCTCGGCGATGTCCGGCCGAAAATTGGGCAGCGTTGTGTCCAGGTGGCCGCGCCATGCATGCTCGGCTTCGTCGGGAAACGGCGTGTAGGCGAGAAACAGATCCCAGGGCAGATTCTCGATGGCCCAGCGATTGGTTTCCATCAACTGGTGCTGGGCGAAAAGAATGGTCTCGAGATAGCGCGCTTCCGCGCCGCCATTACCACCGTGCGCGACGGTGCGGCCGAGCGCACCGTTTTGATAGAGAATACTGGCGCCGTTGCCGATGAAGGTGCGCACGGTAGGGCTGGCCTCGGTGTCTTGCTTCAACTCAAGGTCGGGAGTCGGTCGAGTGAAATAGAGAAAAAAATCGCTGCCGTCGGCTTTAATATCAAAAAGACGAAAATACACTTTGGCGTTGCTTGTACCGCTGGCGCGAACCGCGATCGGGCGCGACCAGAAAAGTTCCCCGCCGGGACCCGAAGGTGCCGGTTTCAGTTTTGTCTTAATTTCCCGGCCGTCGCGATCCGTGCTGATAATCGCCGTGTCATAACCGATTTGCACGTCGGCAGGGTCGTCGATCAGTAGTCCAAAGAGCAAAGATTCACCTGCGGTGAATTCAAACTCAATCGGTGGCGCGTCGCTTGCGGGCGGATTTTTCCAAGGTGGACTGCTTTCACTCTTGATCGCGCGCCGCGTGACGATACCGTCGCGCCCAACGACTAGATCGTAGCCGGCGAAGCGCACGAGGGATTCCGATCTTTCCTCGGCAAACGATGGGATATGTGACACTACCGACGTTTTGCCTGCCCGTCGGGCGGTGGCCCAGATGGGCTCGGCACGCAAAGGCGCGCCGGCGAACCCCGGAAGGCTTTCCAAGATGGTAAACTGATCGCGCGGTGCGCGCGGCACGCGATTGCCGCTGATACCGGTTACACGCGGCGGTGCGCCGGTCATCAGCGAGGCGAATCCGGGTGCGGTCTTCGATGGATATCCCGGCATCACAGTGTCGGCAAAGGCGCCGCCGGCGATCAGCTTGGCTAAATTGGGAAGTTTGCCGTCTTGCACGAGTTGTTTGACAAACGCTGGTACGGTGCCGTCCCAGGCCATGACGATCGCTTTGGATACCGGCTGGGCATGAATCAGCGAGGGACGGGTGCAATGAAGAGTGAGAATCCCGTAAACAATTACGCTTAGCGCGAGTGACTGATTAATCATTGAAACTGGCGGTCATTGACTGGCGATGGCGACGTGGAATTCTACGACAGCTCACTGCAAGGTTCGCCGCGCTTCGGCAAGATAGCTCATATCGACATATTTATCGGTCTTCGGCAGCGGTTGAACCAGGGTGCCGTCTTCAACGAGCAATTGCATGACCTTGTCCATGCCCTTGGGATTGATTTCGCCGTCTTTGGGGATTGCGTTGGTATTGATGTAGTAGCGCCAACTCGCTTCCGAATGCTTCTCGCTATACTTAAGCCGTTTCATGATGATGCGCACGGTGTCTTCCTTCTGGTTGTGGATCCATTGATCGCCGCGCAGGATCGCCCGCAAGAAGCGGATCAGCAGTGGTTTCTTGTCCTGGGCGAAGTCGGTGCGCACATTGAAAACCGTCTGGACAAAGTTTGGCGTGTACTTGGCGGTGGAACCGAGGTTGATCAAGCCGGCTTCGTCGGCGCCGAAGGTGTAGGGCGGGCTTAAAATCGCCGCGGCGATGTTGCCGGTCTGCATCGCCAGAAAACGGTCCGGCATGCTGCCCATCGCGCGCAGCGCGTAATCGCGCGGGTATTCCAAACCGTTGGCTTTGAGCATTTCTTTCATGATCACGGTGTCGCTGGTGATCAGCCCGGAGACGCCGATGCTGGCGCCTTTGAGATCCTTGAAGCTTTTGTATTTGGGATTGGCATAGAGATCGTACACCGGGGCATTGGTGAGCCCGCCGACAATCTTCAAGGACGCGCCTTTCTCAACAGCGCGGATAGTGGTCATCGCCGACGATGCGGATACCTGGGTCGAGCCGGCGATCAGCACTGGAATCGCCAGCGTGCTTGCGTTGAGCACCACGGCCTCGAGAAAGATGTTTTCTTTCGTAAAAAAACCTTTTTCCTGGGCCACGTAGATCGGCAAATTATTAAGCGACAGTGTGATCGTTCCGAGAGTAATCTTATCCGGTGCGGTTTGGGCTTGCAGGGGTGTGACCAACATCGTGATCGCAAGCCACAGCGAGAAAGCAATTCTCTTCGACGGAACCATCGTACCTCCAAATTCAATCTTCATCGGCATCGACAGTAGCCGATTGCGAAACAAAGTGTCAACGCGGAGATGAACTTAGATTAGCAGTGTCGTAATGCCGAATTTTATTGAATGCATGTTGGGCAATAAATCTTGCTTATAAATACTCCAAAGCGTGCAATGCCAAGCCCTCGGCCACCGAGGTGAATTCTTGCCCGGCGCGAATCGGCGCGCGCGGAAATCTCGTTTCGAAAATGGTGCGGATCGCCGGCACAAACGATGAACCTCCGGTCATGAAGATCGCGTCCACGTCGCCGGCAGCGACGGCGCAGCTGGCGAGCAGTTTGTCGACGCACATCGTAATTGCTCGGATTTCGTGAGCAATCCACTGTTCGAAATCGCTGCGCGCAACGGATTGCCCAATGGCGATGGCGGCTTCGCTGAAATGAAACTGGCTATGCGCCTGTTCTGATAAGTTGCATTTAACCGACTCGATCGCTTGGTATAGACGGTAACCGAGATCATGCTCGACGAGGTCTATTAGCGCATCGAGCTTTTCCGGAGCCAGGGATTGGAACCGAATCTGCTTGAGCAGTTCCATGTTTTTCCGCGTTTTCAGAAACGATAGATAGTGCCAGCGCTCCAAATGTTCGTACAGCCAATTGGGCGCCGGCAATAATTTGCCAAATTGCGATCTGTACTCTGAGCCCAAGCCCAACAACGGTGCGACCAAATGGCGAACGAGTTTGCTGTCGAATGTATCCCCTGCAATACCGACGCCGTCATTACCAATGACTTGATCGTTCAATTCGGTTATCGAACGCTGTGTGGTTTGCAAGTGAACCAAGGAAAAATCACTGGTGCCGCCGCCGAAGTCGGCGATCAGCACGAGCTCGTCATGGTCCAGACGCTGGCGGTATTTATACGCGGCGGCGACCGGCTCGGGCAAAAAGTGAACCTCTTCGAATCCGGCGTTAGCAAGAGCTTTGCGCAATCGCGTGACCGCAAAATTATCGTCCGCGTGATTTTTCGTACCGCTGAAGTGCACCGGCCGTCCGACCACGAGTTCCGTGGCCAAGTCACCGAACTGTAATTCTGCCGCTTTGCGCAAGTGGCGCAGCAGGATACCGATTAGTTCCTCAAGCGAGAAACTTTGATTGAATATCTGGGTTTGACTGAATAGCCGGCTAGCAAGATAGGATTTGGTAGACTGAATTAGCCGGCCCGGCGTGCGTGCATTCAGATAGCAATGAATCGCCTCCGGACCCGCGACTACGCGCAACTTGCCGCTTCTCGATGTCTCCTCTTCATCAAAATAGAGGATCGAGCGAAAAGTCGAACCATCGCCGAAACGCGCGAGTTCGACGGCGCTTTCTGAGTGGGCGAGCGCCAGAGCGCTGTTTGTCGTTCCGAAGTCGAGTCCGAAGGCTCTACGCAAGGCAAACGCCGACCTTTCGAATAATAAAATCCGGAATTATCGATACTAGCATCGTCGGCAAAATTACCAAGCATAATAGGTTGGCTTGCTCATGCCACGGGGTGCGCACGTAATCTGACAGTTGATGAAGTTCGCTGACGCATTGTGCCGGTGGCATGGACCTAATTGAGGCGGGGTCATTACCTAGTACTCCGGAGAATTCTCGAAATGGCACAGGTGTCCAACTGTGAACTGGACGGCATCATGTTTGCTCAGAAAAGCACGAAGACTTCCCTGGCTGGTCAATGGGTGTTTACTTTCCAGGTCAAACCGGCCGGAGACTATACCGACCCCAGTTCAACCTTGGGCAGATTTGTAGAACATGCGATTGCGATTAAATCCTAGCTTGCGCGCACGTCTGTTCGAAATAGTAG
>DATLCH010000269.1:0-3360 GCA_035526465.1 Candidatus Limnocylindrales bacterium
GAAAGCCGGGATAGGACTTAGCATGATCGCTTATTCCAGTAATGTTTCCCAATTCGATTTCTCACCCAGTGCTCCAAAGGACTTCTCATGACTGATGTCACGCTGACGATTGACGGCGCTTCCGTTACGGTTCCAGCGGAAACCACCATTCTGAAAGCGGCCGAGCAGCTTGGCCGCGAACTTCCGACGATTTGCTACCATGATCACTGCACGGCAAATGGCTTGTGCCGCATTTGCGTGGTCGAAGTCGAAGGGGTCAAACCGCTCTTGCCGGCATGCTTGAGCCGGGCGAGCGAGGGCATGAGAGTTTCGACATCGAGCCCCCGGGCCGAACGCAGCCGCCGTACGATTTTGGAAATGCTCGACTCGGCGGTGGATCTTTCGCAGGCGCCGGAGATTCAAAAACTGATGCGCGAAAGTCACGCCGATTCATCGCGCTTAATATCGCCGTGGGCGCAGTCTGGCCAAGGCCGCATAGGGATGCGTCGATCATCGTGTGGCCAATATCCAACAAGCGCTCGCGATCGCCGGTAAGCGGTAGCGCGGCTGCGTTCCGTTCGAGAATTTCATATTGCCGCCGCGTGCCCAATTGGCATGGATAACATTTGCCGCAGCTTTCATCGGCAAAAAAGTGTGCTAATCGCTTCAAGGCATCGCGCAGGTCAGCGCTGTCGTCGAAGACCATGACTGCGCCAGAACCGAGCGGCAAGCCGGCCGCGCTCAGATTCTCGAACGAGAGGATGACATCTAAATCTTTTTCTATGGCAAAGGCGCCGGCAGCACCGCCCATAAGCACAGCTTGAAGTTTACGTCCTGGATCGAGCCCACCGGCGAGGTCGAACAGCAGATGACGCAGGGTGACGCCGAACGGCACTTCGTAAAGGCCTGGCCGCTGAACCTGACCCGAGACGCAGAAAAGTTTCGGGCCGGGCGAGCGCTCAGTGCCGATCCTGCGATATTCGGCCGCGCCGCTTGCGACGATCAGCGGGACGTTGCAGAAAGTTTCCACGTTGTTGATGACGGTGGGCTTACCGAATAAACCGTGAGTCGTGGGAAATGGTGGCTTAATGCGAGGCAATCCACGTTTCCCTTCAATCGACTCCAACAGCGCTGTCTCCTCGCCGCAAATATAGGCGCCCGCGCCCAAACGCATCTCGATATCAAAGTTAAAGCCTGTATGAAAAATACTTACGCCAATAGCGCCGGCTTGGCGCGCCTCGGCGAGCGCATCGCTCATGATCCGGAAAGCGCGCGGATACTCGCCGCGGACATAAAGGTAACCCTGGCTCGCGCCTACGGCATAGGCCGCGATGATCATCCCTTCGATGATCCGGTGCGGATCTTCCTCCATGAGAATGCGATCTTTGAAGGTGCCGGGCTCGGATTCGTCTGCGTTGCAGACGATATACTTGGGTCCATCTGGGGCGTTTGCGGCGTCCTCCCATTTGACGCCGGTGGGAAACGCGGCGCCGCCGCGGCCAACCAACCCTGCCGATTTCACTTCGGCGAGCGTGGCTTGCGGCGTGGTTGACAGCGCCTTTTTAAGGCCAGCATAACCGCCGCGCGTTGTATAGTCGGCCCATGACGTGGGACGACCGGCGCCGCAATTGCTCGTGAGCATGCGGATATCACCGTCGACAATGCTTAATGCTTTTCCCGCGGTTTGTGTGCAAATCGCCTCTGCCTGTGCTGGGTTCGCGGCTCCGATGGCTTTTTCGCCGATCAGGACGGCGGGCGCGTGATCGCACAAGCCCAGGCAGGGCGCATGCTCAACCGTGAACGCACCATCGGAACTCATGTCACCCGGTTCAGTTTGCAGGTGACGGCACAGCGCTTCAATCACCGCTTCGGCACCGGCAAGCGCGCATACCGGCGCGCTGCATACTCGCACGATTGTCCGCCCCACCGGTTGTCGATTGAACAGTTCATAAAAATCGATGACGCCACATACATCGGCGAGCGGTACGCCCAATGCCCGGCTCACTGCGGTCGCCACCGGCTCGGAAATCCACCCATCGATTCGTTGCGCCGCATGCAAGGCCGGCAGGAGCCCAGACCGGCCCTGCGGCGCCAAGGCGGCGAGAATCGATTGTAGAGGGGTAAGTTCGTTATCGGCCATCTAACAATTAGCAATCGTCAATGGATCATTCGCTCGAATCGTTCTTAGTATAATTCGAAAATAGTCACACGGCACTGAACAGTTGCTCGCTTCTCGATCGTGCCCGAGTTGGTAGTTGTCTGCAAGCCGTGTTTTGGTTAACAGAAATGCACGCTGCTGGCGAGATTGGCGGAATGTCGAGCCAGGTGTGGCTTACTCGCTTGGCTGGGATTGCGCCCATTTGATCTTATGGCGCTCACAAAGGTTGCGAGTACTGTCCTGAGCTAATCAGAAGCCCCGGTGAATTTGCCAATCTATGGATTGTACGGATTATCGAGAGCGGCTTGTTTCATTTGCGCATGCAGATCGACCATCGTCATGGCGCAGTATTCCAGAGAGTAGCCGGCGCGAAACTCGACACTCTCCTGCAAAGCTCGCGTAAGCACGGTGCGGTTGAAGGCGCCGTGACCCATGGCTTCTTCATCGCTGTCGCCGAGCTTGTGGGTGTCCATGTCGGCTTCTTCGTGGGTCGAGAAATAGATCGCGTCTTTTTTGCTAAACCCATAATGGGTTGTCAGAGCGGTGAACCACTGACCCGACCACATCGACAGCGACTCTTCGAAAACATGCAGACCCCAGAGTTCAACGATGGAACCGTCGATAAAAATCTTGTGGCAGAAGTCATTGATCGAGCGGGCGGCGGGCAGATAAGGGTCTTCAAGCATCTCCTTCTTGTTCAAGCCCATTTTCTCTGCGGTTTGCAGCAGTACCAGCACATGCCCCGGCGCCTTGGGCGAGATTAGTTCGTCGGCAATCTTGGCGCAGAACGGCCCGAGTAGGTCGAAGTGGCGCACGAAAAACGGCAAATGGGTGTAATAGGACACAGCATTGAGCGCGTTAACTTCCAGAGAGAAATGGCCCCAGTTCTTAAAAAACTGGCGCATTACCGGCAACGGCAGTTTGCCGTCACGCAGTTGGGTCATAAAGGCGCCCTTGTAAATCTTATCATGGGCGTACTTGTAAAGCCCTTTGTATAGATGATCGACGTATTCTTTGGCTTCTTGCTCGGTAAATTTTTCACCAGCTTTGGGTTCTTTCATGGCGTAACTCCGATCGCGCAAAGGGATTCGATAAACGCCTATCGTGTTACCATCCGGGTTTTGGCGAGTCAAGGTAAGTGGTCGAATTGCAATGGCATTAGGGTGAGATATTATGACCCCATGGCTACCCAACCCAGCCGCGAATTAGAAACCTTTCCAAAT
>DATLCH010000308.1:0-4721 GCA_035526465.1 Candidatus Limnocylindrales bacterium
CAACCTACCGGTTTGAGTCTTTCAAACTCGCTGCGCCGACGGGCATCGCATTCCGGCGGTTTGGTCGCGTCGATGATCATTTTGCCGCCGATCCGATGCCAACCCGGCGCGCCAGGGTGGCCGAATTCTGGGCAAGACGGGTCCATGGCGTGGATTTTCGCGCCGGGAATCGTAACGATGTCCTCTGACGGATTAACTCGCGTGTTGATCGACCACAGCACCTCCGCGTAGTTGAAAATATCGACATCGATATCGACGGCAATGGCGATCTTGGGATGCTGGTACTCGCTCGAGAGCACCGACATCAAGACGTTTTTCGCCTCGCCGTAGTAGCGCGGTTTCATTTGCACCACGACGCCGAAAATCCCCGGCATCACTAAAACATTGCGCACGTCTGCCAGCCCGCCGACGTTGCGCGCGCGCCGCAGGATCTGCGCCGACATGGGCACTTTATGGTAGACGCAACCCTCCACTTCCGTGCCGTTCTGAACGTTTTTGAAGATTGCGTCGTTGCGCATGGTGATAGCGTTGATATTGACGATGGGATTTTGTCCGGAACCGGTCAGATAGTAGTCTTGGAATTCACTGAACGGACCCTCGGGTTCGCGGATTTTCGGCGGGATCTCGCCTTCGAGCACTATTTCCGCCCAGGCGGGCACTTCGAGATCGACAGTGCGGCACTTGACCAGCTCGACGTCTTCCTGCAGCAACGCCGAAGCGATCTCGAATTCGTCGACGCCATACTGCGTCGTTGTCGCGGCGGCAAAATAATACATCGGATGATGACCGATCATGATCGCCACCGGCATCGGCTTATCCTGCGCTTCGTACATTTGATAATTGGTCCAGGCGTGGCGCGGATAGAGCAAAATTCCGGTCTTGTTCGGCCCCTTCATTTGCAAGCGATGAAAGCTCAGGTTGCGCTGGCCGGTGTCGGGATTCTTGGTAATCATCAAACCCGAGCCGATGAACGGTCCGCCGTCGCGGATGCCGGCTTGATGAATCGGCATCTTGGTAATATCGACATCGTTACCCAGTAAAACCCTCTGCTGCACGGGGCCGGTCTCGACCAAGCGAGTTTTGCCGAGAGTTTCGGTGCGCCGGACGAATTCGGGAATCATTTCATCGCGCGGCTTGCCGAAGGCGACAGGTGCCAACGCGACATCGCCGGGCGCCTGGCCTAGACAACGCCAGCCGGGATACCCTGGAAGATTTTCAAAGAGCAAACCGCGATCGCGCGCTTGCCAGAGCAGCGCACCCATTTGCGTGCGCGGGTCGACCGGCTTGGTAATGCGCGCCAACAGTCCGGCCTTTTCCAATTGATCGATCCAAGTGCGCATATCCTGAGCCATGAGAATTCTCCGTCCACGTTTTAAAATTTGCTAATCCATATCATGGAGCCGCCACGCTGACCAATGCGTGAATTGGAGGGTTGTGGTTCAGTTTTAATTGCGCACAGATTTCCAACCTGACAAAGATTTCTCGTTGTCATCTCGAACCAAGTGAGAGATCTCTATCTAACTGAAACACTACGAATTGCAGTGATTTCCAACCGCCAATACTCCATTACTCCCGTCCTTCAGTTTGCCTTTCCTGGGTGATTCGCCTACTTTCCGCGTCATGCACTCCATTGCCGGTTTTTTTGGGTTGGAAAAACTTGCGCCGGAAAAAACGCGCGCACTGAGCATCGTCTATGCGGCGAGCTTGGCTTTGATGATGGGCGTGAATTTCATTCAGCCCGCCTTGCCAGCGCTCACTCAGCCGTTTCAGGTCAGCGACGCCCAGCTCTCGTGGATGATGACGCTGTTCACCGCGCCGGCAATCTTCCTTTCGCCGATCTTCGGCGTCATCGCCGATCTCTACGGCCGCCGCTTGCTGCTTGCATACGGATTAATGGTATTTGGCGTGTTCGGCGCAGCAATGGCATTTGCGCCCAATTACACTTGGCTGCTGATTTTTCGCACGCTACAAGGCATCGGCTTTGCGGCCGTGATTCCGCTCACCATTGTCTTGATCGGCGATCTGCTGGAGGGCGATAAGGAAATCAGTGGCCAGGGTCTGAAAGTGTTTCTCGACCGCATCGGTTATTTCATATTTCCACCTCTCGGCGGACTGCTCGCGACGATCGCATGGTTTTGGCCGTTTGTCTTTTACATACTGGCTGTCCCGCTCGGTTTGATCGCGTTGTTTTGCATGCCCGAGACCCAGGGCAAGCACAAACCGCGCGCCACCAACTATCTAGGCGATATCCTGCGCCTGAGCCGCCATCCCCGGCTGGTGATCGCGTTCACCGCCGGTTTCCTGCGCTTTTTTCTGGACTACGGATTTCTCACTTACTTTCCACTGTTTCTAGTGCGCACCCACGGAATTTCGACCGCCACTGCCGGTCTGCTCTACATCTTTTTCGCCATCGGCGCCATGATGACATCGAGTCAGGCCGGGCGCATCGCCGCCGGCCGCGACAAGGCGAATATTCTGTTCCTCGCTTTTGCGGTCAGCGGCGCGTCGGTGTTGGCGGTGCCTTTCATTCCAGGCGTTTGGCTGATCGGCGGCGCGTTATTTTTCTACGGCCTTGCCAACGGTGTGATCTCGCCCATGCAGAAAAGTTTGCTCACGCAAAACGCCCCGGCAGAACTGCGCGGCGGTATCGTCTCCTTCGATCGCTTGATCCAGCAAGTGTCTAAAACCACCTCGACCACCATCGTCGGTCTGCTGTTGGTGAGCGCGGAACTGCCAACGATCTTCTGGATGCTGGGTATATTGTCGTTTATCAGTGTCGCCCTCATGGCCCTGCTGCTACCGCGCAGCGCAAAGATCCTGCCGAAGCCAACCTATACTTCCTCATGATCCGTTGCCGGGTTCTTGAAATATGAAATTTTAAATCTGGAATTCCGAGCGCCAGCGAGGTGACTAACCCAGGTGCTTTTTAAACCGGCGCACGCTCAAGAACATAAAAAAACCACCGAAGGCCGCCAGTACCAATCCCTCATCCCACAGTGCCGCGATGCCGGCGCCGCGCAGAATGATGCCGCGGAGGATTTCCAGATAATAGGTCGCGGGAATCAGAAAACTGATCAGATAGATCAGCAATGGCATCGACTCCCGTGGAAAAACGAAGCCGGACAGCAGAAAGGCCGGCAACAACGTCATCAAGGACATCTGCATCGCTTCGCTCTGATTGCGCGCGAAGGTCGAAATCACGATGCCCATGCCGAGGGCGGGAACGAGAAAGACCATTGACAAAAACAGCAGCAAGGCAGCCGAACCGTGAATCGGCACGCCGAACAGGAAAACCATTACCAATAACACTAGCACCGTCTGGCCGAAGCCGATGGCGGTGTAGGGTAAAAGCTTGCCGACGATCAGTCCTCCCTTGGATACCGGCGTGACCAGTAACTGTTCCAGCGTGCCGCGCTCGCGCTCGCGCACGATGGCGAAGGCTGTGAGAAAAACGGTGACCAGTTGAAGAATGATGCCGATCAATCCCGGCACGTAGAAGTTGACGCTCAACAAATTGGGATTGAACAGCAAGCGCGGCCGGACATCGATGCTAAATTGGCTCGGCGACAGGCCATCGCGTTCCAAAGATTTGATAAAACCCAACTGTTGGCTGGCGTTGAGCACCCGGGTGGCAATGGTCGAGTCGGAACCGTCGATGATAACTTGCACCTGTCCTTGCCGGCCGTTCATCAGGTTAGTGGAATAATCCGGCGGGATTTTGATACCCACTTTAGCCCGTCCGCTGACGATAGCTTTTTGAAGCTCTTGGTCCGAATGCACTTCGCCCACAAGTCTAAAATACTGCGTGCCCTCGAACTCCTGGACCAATTGTCGGCTCTCCTGTTGGCGATTGAGATCGAACACGACGGTGGGCACATGCTTGACGTCTGTATCGATGGCGTAACCGAACAACAGCAGCTCCAACAGCGGTATGGCGAAGACAAAGCGCGTCGCCGGATCGCGCTTGATATGGATAACCTCTTTTTTGAGGATCGCCCATAGACCGTGAAACATTAGCCGCCTTCCGTCGCCGAACGGCGCAACCGCGTCAACGAAACGAAGACGTCCTCGAGCGACGGCGGAACTGCCCGGCAGGCGACGTCGAGCGCGCCGTGCTGGCGGGCAAAGTCGATCAAGGCCGCCGGCCCGGTAGGCTGGCGCACGAGAGCATGAATCGCCTCGCCGAAGATGGTCGCGTCGACGACGTCACCTTGACCTCTGAGCAGCGGCAAAAGCTGCGTCGGATCTTCACTTGTAACCTCGACCCACGTGCAACCCGGCGGCGTAATTTCCGGCAGCCGTTTCAAATCCTGCGGGCGGCCAATGGCGATCAATTTGGATTGATAGATATACGCCACCTGCGAGCAGCGCTCAGCCTCATCCATGTAGTGCGTCGTTACGAACAGCGTCGTGCCTTCAGCAGCGAGACGAAACAGCAAGTCCCAAATCTCCCGCCGCGCTACCGGATCGATTCCTGCCGTGGGCTCGTCGAGAAAAACGATCTTGGGCTCATGCAACAACGCACACGCCAGCGCCAAACGCTGCTTGTAACCGCCCGATAGGATCGCCGCCATCTGCTCCAGTCGGTCATCCAATCCGACCAGATCAATCACCGCACGCCGCCGCGCCGCCAGTGCTGTCCCGCTCAAACCGTAAATGGCGCCGTAAAATTCGATATTCTCCGCCACCGTCAAATCCTCGTAGAGACTAAACCGCTGCGA
>DATLCH010000309.1:0-3438 GCA_035526465.1 Candidatus Limnocylindrales bacterium
CGCGGAGATGAAGATTCGTTAACGCCGGGAAGAAGGAGAATCCGCCATGAAACGAGTTGCACTCGAGTTCAATCGCCGCAATTTTCTCAAGCTCGGCGCGTTCGCCGGCGCTGGCGCCTTGGCCGACTCTTTGTGGCCCAACACCAGTTGGTCGGCATCGAGGGAGCGCTTGACGATTCTTAGCAGCGTCGCTCTCGATAACTTGCATCCCTACGCTTACAGCTCAGGTCCGCAGTACGGCATTTGGTACAATATGATCGAGCCGCTTGTCGATGTCGATTTCGCCAAGCGCAGCTACTTTGGCGTGCTCGCCGAGTCATGGGAGTTTCACGGCAAAAAATGGATCTTCAAGCTACGTAAGAACGTGCGTTTTCACGACGGCAGCCGATTTACCGCAGCGGATGTGATTTATTCATTCAACCGAGTAAAGAACGACAAGCAGAGCCTGCAGAAAGAAAACTTTCGCGATCTGGTCGAGATGCAAGCGCTCGACGACCATACCATCGCCTTCGTTACCGAGGCGCCCAATGCCGTGTTTCTCGACCGCTTGGAGAATCGCTTTATCATCGCCAAAAGCGCCACCGAAGCGCAGGGCGGCGAGCCCGGAGAGCAGAAGCCGGTGGGCACGGGTCCGTACCGGTTCGTCAGTTGGCAACGGGAAGGCAATTTGGTCTTAAACCGTCATGAAAATTACTGGGGCGGGAAGGCGGCCGTCAAAGAAATCGTGATCCGGCGGGTGCGCGAAGACGCGGGACGAGTCGCCGGCTTACTGGCCGGTCAAGGCGATGTGATCAATAACGTGCCTGTGGAAGAGCTGTCGCGTTTCGATAAGCATGCCAAGGTGAAAGCGGAAACGGTCGAAGGCCAGCGGATGTATTTTCTCGCCATGAACGTCACCCACAAACCCTTCGACAATAAATTGGTCCGCCAAGCGATCAATCATGCCGTCGATCCGACGACGATCATCAAACACATTTACGAAGGCAACGGCTACGTGATGAACGGGCCGATGGGCTCAAAGGTGATTGGCTTCGATCCCAAGATCAAACGCTACCCGGTGGATTTAAAAAAAGCCAAAGAGCTTCTCGACAAGGCGGGATTTCCCAATGGCTTGGAAGTGAAGCTCTATTTTTCACCGGATCGTTATCCGAAAGCAAAGGAAGTCTGCCAGGTCATTGCCGATCAGCTCGCCAAGATCGGTATCAAGGTTGAGCTGGTATCTCAGGAGTTCGCGGTGTTTTGGGGCAAAGAATGGGTCAACGGCGGGAAGACGCCCTTTTACTACGTTGGCCGGCCGGCCACCGACGCCGATACAGTCTATGATCAATACTATCGCTCCGGCGTCAGTCCGCGGATTCAGTATAAAAATCCCGAGTTCGATAAGATTATCGATGAAGAACAGCGCACCGGCGATGCTAAGAAGCGCGTCGCCTTGCTCCATCAAGCCGGGCGCATTTTAATGGAAGACGTGCCATTCGTGCCGCTCTATACACTTGCGGAGATCTACGGGACGGCGCGCAATGTCGCTTGGAACGCTAGGCCGGACGAGAAGATCCTCGCCGGAACGATGAAGATCATTTAAGCGCTTCAGTTCTCGAGGTTTCACTTCAGTGATGTAAGACATTTAGTAACGTTGAGATTTCAATTGTCGGTTTTCTAAAAATTCTGCCCGCCGACGAGAATGTTTGCCGTGCGCACAAAATTGCACGGCAACAACAACGATTCATAGAAAATTATAGAAACCTTCGCACTATTCCTTGGCATGCCCGTTGCTGCTTATTTGTCCTTATGGCAACAGGTCTTCTTAATGCGGTACCGCCGGCGCAAACCAAGATGCGCTATGCCTCGACTCTACGCTGCTTTGGCCAATTTCTCGAAGGCATGGAGCTCAAGGCGTTGGAAGTCAAAACTCACAATGACGACTATATCCTGCAAGCATGGAACAAGGGCACATCCATGAACTTGGATTTGGAAAAGCATTTCACGCCCGAAGAGGTGATGAAACTCGAAGCCGAGGGGCGCGCTAATCGCAAGCCGTTTACCGGGCCGCCCAATATGTTGAGCCTGGCGCAAGTTTTACGGCTTTCTGGTAACTACGTCGATCGCATGCATGGACGGCTGGTGCGGGTGTCTTGGCAAGATCAGTCGGACAAAATTCAATCAATCACGGTGCAGTGGGAAGCGAGCCCGGCAGGTCGCGAGCCGGTGGAGTCACAACTCGCTGTCATCGAAGAGCTGTGCATTCACATCTATAAGCAGCGCAAGAAAATCAACGTGGCGTCCGAACGACAAGCGCACCGGCCGTTTGTCAGCGTCGCCAAGGTCACTAGTTAGACGATCCCGAGCAGGTTTGAGGAAATAAAAAAGGCGGCCGCGTGGCCGCCTTTTTTTATTTCCAAGACAGTTAAGCTTGATACATCACTTCACCACCGACCAACGTCATCTCGACCTTGAGCTCTCTGATTTTATCGGGCTCCAGCGCAAATGGGTCCTCGGCCAGAACGGCGATATCCGCGAGCTTGCCGACTTCGAGCGTGCCTTTTTCATTTTCTTCGAAGCCAACCCAGGATGCCGTCGTCGTGTGCATGGCAAAGGCTTGCCCCACGGTAATTTTTTCCTCGGGGATCCAGACTTCGCCCCAGCGCATTTTGCGCGATGCGGCAGTGGCGATATCGCGCAGCGGGTCGACCGGCCAGTAGCCCGGCGAATCGGAACCACCGGACATGATCACGCCGTTTTTCAATAGAGTATGAAATGGAAATGCCTTGGTCAGCCGCCGTTCACCGACGCAATCGAGAATCGCATCGCCGATGTAGTAAGCAAAGGCGATATTCGGCACAGCTACGATACCGGAGCGCACCATGCGGCCAATCAACTTCGGCGTCGCCAGCCAATTGCCCATGTGCTCGATGCGGTGGCGATGATCCTTACGCGGCGAATGCTCGATGGCGTTTTCATAGGCGTCCAGCGCCATATCGAAGGCTTTGTCGCCGATGGCATGAACACAGCAGCGCAAGCCGGCGTCGTGGCATACCTGCACGGTGTGGTTCAATTCGTCTTGTTGGATTCGGATGATGCCGTGGTTATGTTCGTCGTTCTCATAGGGCTCGTGAAAACAGGCGTTGCGCCCGGTGATGCCGCCGTCGATGCTCATCTTGACGCCGCCGATGCGCAGCCACTCGTTGCCGAAGCCGGTGATGAGGCCGAGCTCGGTCAAGCTTTTGGTTTCGATCATCGATTCGATGACCCGCGGCAAGATGCTTACGCGCGCGTTCATGCGCCCTTCTTTGTAGAGTTCCTGGTAGGCGCGCACCGGTTCGGCGTAGCGGACGATATCGTGAACCGTGGTTACGCCGCGTTGGAGACATTGATCCAATGCGAAGACGATTCCATCTTTCAATTGCAGGTAATTAAATTCCGGGGCGACTTTTTTAACAA
>DATLCH010000321.1:0-4310 GCA_035526465.1 Candidatus Limnocylindrales bacterium
GCAGTTTCAACAACCTCAATCGCTTCGCGATAATCCATCACGCCTTTTAACTCTTCGGGTCGTATGAGCACCACCATTAAATTTCGCCTCGCTTTCGCGCTTTATCTCAGGGCTTGATTCCTCCTCTAGTACAGGAGAGCAGCGGAAAAAGGAACCCACCAGACAGTCCATGCCGTTTCACTAGCCCTCATGCGCTACAGGTGGGCGCACCCGCTGGACAGACTGTGCCCATTGCCGATTCATCTGATTCCTCGCAAGCGTTACAGCCCACTAAGGTTCGCCGAAATGAAAGGCGTCGATGTCGGTGCGTAACTGCGCAAGCAATTGGCTAGATCAGAAAGCCTGAGCCATAGCTTTACTGACGAGCTCGGCCATTCACGTTCAAACGCTTCTTCCGCCCTGTGAATTGAAGGCCCGCCCTTCGGCGATGAATATCGGATAACCGAAGGTGTACTCGAGATCGTTCGGCATGATTCCTTCTATCATCCAGGAGCGGACGCGGTAGAGCGTCGTGATCAGGCGCGATTCGCTGACGGCGGCGTCGAGCTGTTGCAGGACTTCACCCGGCTTGGTCGCAAACCTCGCGGCAATTTCGTGGCGCACGTTCTCGCAGACGGAAATCTCGCCGGTAAGATCGACGCCGTCGTGTTTTTCGTTGTGAGAGCGCAAAAGATAGCGCCGGCCGTCGTCGGCGATCTCCACCTCCCAAGGCGCGGGCAATGATCTGAGATCGTTCAGGCTGCTCCAGGTTGCCGACTCGGTGAGCTCGACACCATGGGTGGCGAACTCCGCTCGCACCGCTCTCGTACAGCGGCCATGTTCGCGGCCGGCGAACTCTTTCTCGAAGGTCGCCGGCAGGTGAAACAAAAAAGGTCCTTGAAGGGTGGCTACCAGCGGTTCGTAGGTCCCTGTCTGGATCAGTTGCTCTTTGGCTGCGGAGAGCAATTCGACCAGCGCGGTTTTAGGCGACACGTGCTCGACGTACTCCTTATCGGTCTGTCGATATTCCTGTATCAGGACCAAGCGCCGGCCCCGAGGGATATCGAAACCGGGCATCGCGGAAAGCCAGAGAACCAATGTTTGGTTCGATGCGGCACCCGGTTTCGCCGGTATGACAACTTTCATTGCCGGAATGGTCTCCAGACGGAACGCGGGATCGGGCCGCGGCCCGTCGCCGTAATTCACCGGCGGCAAACGTTTGATGTGCTCGAGCAGCTTGTGAATTTTTTCGTGGGTTGAAAAGCTGCGGCCAAATCTCGCCTGCTCCGCTTGCGCGGTCGGACCGGTCATAGCCAATCCGGCACGCCAGACTGGCACCTTGTCATAAGTGACCGTGCTGGAGATTTGTTCGAAATAGGCGCTCAACCGGTTCTGGTCGAGATACAGATATTCGACCAGCCGTGCCGGATCGGCGGTCGCAGGCCGGAAATAATTATAAAGCGTCGCGAAAATTCCCATTCCTCACTCGCTTCATTTTGCCGCTGCTCCAATCGCACACAGCTCTTTTGCATCTTAGCCGCCAGATTGCGAGACAAACTGCGTCACCGGCACAGAGTCAAGTGCCACACTTAACCCATACGCAACCGTTCTCACATGAAACAGAAGTCAAATTCGTTTTGATCGGCACTTTCATCTCCTCAATGAAGCGATCAATTTCGCACACGAGGCTCTCGTCAACGAGTTCTAGAAAAGTACTGTTCGAACTCAACGCCCTCAGTATGTAACCCTTCAGGAAGCCAAGACCGACACCGACACACTTCACGTCCGCTAAGTGTGCGGCAATCTTTCCCTTCATAACCAAAAGTTTCCACCGCGTGTCGAAACGAATTGGTAAAATGCTTTCATAGACCCCTGCGAGCGAGATACGGTCGTCTATAACCCGCGCATGAAGATCACGTATCTTCGGTGGCACTGTAACAAATTTGACTATGAGGCTATTCAAATCATCTTCAGTGATGACAAAGCTAAGGCGTACTATTTCCATTCGTCAGTTATCTCTGTTCATTGAAATAATTGTCGCCGGCGCGGGCATTGGAGAACCAGCCCCACGTCCGACCCGACTTTGCTACACGGCTCGCCAAGCGTTTTCTTACGCGCGCATTGGATTGCCGGGCCATAGAGCTGGCCCATGACCCGACCCAACCAAAACGCCTCTTCCACCTGGCGCGGCGACAGCTCGTAGAGTGTGGCGAAGCCGGCGACCCGTTTCTGCACCGCCTCGCCGGTTACGCCATCGTCGATTCGACAAGTTGGGTAGCGTGCCAGGAGCTCGGCCATGACCGGAGCAGTGCTGGGAATCGCCACCGATTGCAATTCCGCCGGATCGTCGCCGCCGAGTCGGGAGTCGATCTGTCGATAATTAACCGCAGCGACTTGGTCGGCGATCGCCGTCGAGCGAATCCAGTGAGCCAGATCGCCTTGTCCCGTATAACGAGCGTAAATGTGCCGATGCAGTAGATCGTAAGTATAATCCGTCGTGCGCTTGATAAGCGTCATAGCGTCAGCACTGGGAGACATCAGCTCCGGTCCTACGAGCGCCGAAGCGTCGGAGATAATCAGGAGATCGGGGCGCTCAGGCAAATTTCCGTCGGCCCGAGGCAATGTCAGGTAATGGCGCAAACCTTCGACGCCGAGATTGTCGATAACACCGCCATCGACGAACTGTCGTTCCTTTACCTCTAGACTACTACTGTGGCGGGTTTGCGGTTCGACCCACGGTAATGTCGCTGGCCTGAAAGCACCGGGAAACGCGCCTGACGCCGCGACTATCTGCGCCACCTTCAAACTATCGTCGAGACTTTTGCCATTGAACCTAGCCGACGGCGCGCGCTTTTTGAAAAACACTTCACGGGCGTTATCGCCGCCCGACTGCAAATCCGTCACGTTGACCAGCAAGAGCGGGTTGTCCGGCAGGTCGGCTAGTTTCATGTCGCCGAAAAACGTCCGGCGAAAATGATCGGTGTAGGTTTCGGTTATGTTTCCTAAAAAGGACAGCAAGAGATCGCTCATGACCGGCACGATCTTGATGATGTCGGCCGGCAGGCCCGGTTGCTTGGTCGCGAGCTGCCAGGCGAACTGAGCCGGCGGCACGCCCATGGCATACGATGCGCCGATGATTGAGCCGCCCGACACTGTCGATAGGACGTGCACAGGCACGCATTGAGCATCTAGCGATGCAAGAAACCCGGCATGAATCAATGCGGCGCGATAACCTCCTCCTGAAAGCGTGACCGCGACACGAATCGGCTGCCCGTCTATAGTCCAATTGCCGCAGCGCTCCGGATTGAGCCGCGCGGTGAGAACGCCGCGCACGCTCGCACTCTGCCGATCAAGCCAACCTCGCAGCGAGTTTTGCGTCGTGAACGGCACCCATGAGATCGATGCTATGGACCAGGCGACAAAGAAAGGTGCGAAGACCAGACCTGAGCCGACAAAGAACCATTCGACTTTTCCACTTTCTCCGGCATCATACGAACGACGCACGATTGGCGTGAAAACGACGTAAGTAAGAACCATGAAGACGATGCCAAAATGCTCCCATATTCGTTGGAGCAACCCGCCGATCAAAACGCTGAGGAAAATGCCCAGAAGCACCGCGCCGGCCCACTTCAAGCACCAGAACAGATCGAAACGACTTACCTGCTGGCGGTCTTGCAGGCGGGAGCGCGCCATCCAGTAGAGACAGCCTGCGATGATCGCGCCGCCGAGCAAACCTACAGCGAGCGGAACCATCGCGCCGCCCAGATACCACCACAAGAATGCACCCGCTGCCATCAAAGCAACTTGAGGAATTGCAATAAACGCGAGAACCACCTCGTCATTGGCGAATCGCCGTTCGCGATCTCTTTCGCTTTCTGACGGCGGTTGAAAACCGCCACCCGGCACGGACAACTGCTGCGCCCGCCCTTGAGTAATCCGATCAAACAGAGAGGTATCGATTCTGGGAGCCATCTAAATTATGACCAGCGGCGTCATATCGGCGCGCGGCATTATTGACGGTGCGAGTATCGGTTTATCGACGCAAACCGTTTGGCCACTTATTTACGCGATCTTGTAGCGCCGAACAATAGTTTGCGCAGGCGCTACTGCGCAAATTTCCTCTGGCAGTACCCAACCTCCGGTCTCAACAATTTACGTTGGCCGGACCGAGAAAGCGGACTGAAATGCCGCCATGAACAAATTGATGCCGTTGTTAATTCTCCTGCAATTGCTTCCAACCGCAGCTCAAGCGTTTCAATTCGACATGTGGACTTCCGGGATATCCAGCCGCGAAGCGATGGCGATTGCGAGGGACAAAGATATTCCTGTCG
>DATLCH010000322.1:0-7754 GCA_035526465.1 Candidatus Limnocylindrales bacterium
CTATCGAAGACTATGCAATGATCGGGGACTGTCACACCGCCGCGCTGGTGGCGCGCAACGGCTCAATCGATTGGTTGTGCCTACCGCGCTTCGATTCCGGGGCGTGTTTTGCCGCGCTCTTGGGCAACGAAGAACACGGTCGGTGGCTCCTGGCCCCCGAAGGAGAAGTTCGCGGTGTTAGTCGTCGCTACCGCGACGGCACGCTCGTGCTTGAAACCGATTACGAGACTCTAGACGGCGCAGTGACGGTTATTGATTGCATGCCGCTACGCAGCAAAGAACCAGACTTGGTTCGTATCGTGGTCGGGAAACGCGGCAAGGTGCGCATGCGCATGCAGCTGATAATTCGTTTTGACTATGGATCCATTATTCCTTGGGTGCGGCGCAGCAAAGATGGGCTGAGCGCGGTAGCCGGCCCGGACACGCTTATTCTGCACACCGGGGTCGATCTTCACAGTGAGGGCTTTCGCACCGAAGCAGAGTTCACCGTTGCGGAAGGACAAAGGATCCCTTTTGTGCTCATGTGGCATCCGTCTCATGAGCCAGCGCCGCCGACGATGGATGCCGAGGTGTTGGTTGAACACACGGAGCAATGGTGGCGGGAGTGGTCTAACCGCTGCAATTATCAGGGTGAGTGGCGCGAAGTCGTGCTGCGTTCTTTGATCACACTCAAAGCGCTTACCTATGCACCGACCGGCGGCATTGTCGCCGCTCCCACCACCTCGATTCCGGAGCAGCTCGGCGGAGTGCGCAATTGGGACTATCGGTACTGCTGGCTGCGCGATGCGACTTTTACTCTTTATGCTTTAATGCTCGGAGGATATCTGGAGGAAGCGTGCGCATGGCGCGAATGGCTTCTGCGCGCCGTCGCCGGTAATCCGTCGCAAATCAATATCATGTACGGACTATCCGGGGAACGTCGCCTCACGGAGTTGGAGCTCCGCTGGTTGCCAGGCTATGCGGGTTCAGCTCCCGTGCGCATCGGTAATGCCGCGTGCGAACAGTTCCAACTTGATGTCTACGGTGAGTTGATGGACGCCATGCATCTGGCGCGCCGCAGCGGAATTTCAACCGATGAGAATGACTGGCGGGTGCAATGCGCGCTGGTCAATTTTCTGGAGTCCGCCTGGCGAGAACCCGATAACGGTTTATGGGAGATGCGTGGTCCAAAGCGGCACTTCACGCATTCCAAAATAATGGCTTGGGTCGCCTTTGATCGCATGGTTAAGGCGGTGGAGCGCTTTGGTTGCGATGGACCGGTCGAGCGTTGGCGACAGCTCCGCTCGATCGTCCACGAGGAAGTATGCCGCCGCGGCTTTGACTCGACGCGTAATACTTTCGTCCAGTACTACGGCGGAAAGACACTCGATGCCAGCCTGCTGATGATTCCGCTAGTGGGATTTCTCCCCGCCGGTGACACACGCGTACGAGGCACCGTGCAGTCGATCGAGTGCGATCTGATGGCCGATGGCTTCGTTCAACGCTATCGGACGAATCAGGAAATCGATGGGCTGCCGCCCGGCGAGGCGGCTTTTCTCTCCTGTAGTTTCTGGCTGGCGGACAATTACGCCATGCTCGGGCGCTACCAGGAGGCTCGCGGGTTATTCGAGCGCCTGTTGAGCCTGTGTAACGACGTTGGTCTATTATCGGAAGGATATGATCCGAAAAAACACCGGCTGCTGGGCAATTTTCCGCAAGCGCTGAGCCACCTGGCGTTGGTCAACACGGCGTTTAATCTGTCTCGTGCACACGGGCCTGCTGCCGACCGCCAGAGCAGTTAATCATAAGCCGCGCATGTCGCAAGCGACGCATTTTGCCATCCGCCTCGCAGAGTCCGTCAATGGCAGCCGGTTTATTGAAAAGAGTCTGAGCTTGTGAATACTTAAGAAGCGACTACAGGGAATTGCGAATTAGTATAATCGTGAATAATTTTTAACGAGTTACGCTGAACCTTCGGGTCAGGAGTACGGGTCAGAGTCTTGTAGGCATCGTAAAATCATTCCCCTTACAGCGGGCCATTGAGCCGCGGCAGACTCGCGCGGCCATGATCGCTCGTCGCGAATGCGCTTTAAATAGACGAGCTTCATGTTTCTTAACACGACTTTTCGCGCGTTTCGGCACCGCGACTACTTAATTTATTGGCTCGGTCTGTTTCTCGGCCATACCGGGACACTCGTCCAGACGACCGCGCAAACCTGGCTGATTTTCCAACTCACCAATTCGCCATTCTACTTGGGCCTGGAGGGACTCTGCCTGGGATTGCCGCGGGTTTTGTTTTCCGCCTTCGGCGGCGCCGTTGTCGATCGAGGGGATCGCAAAATAATATTTGTCTTAACCCAAAGCTCTTTTGTCGCGATGGCGCTGTTTCTTGGGCTGATGCAACACCTCGGCTTGATTCGGGTGTGGCATCTCTTGATGGTCTCTGCTCTCACCGGATTTCTCGTGTCGTTCGAGCAGCCAGTGCGCCAGTCGATCCTGCATCAACTCGTGCCGCGCGATGTCCTGCCCAACGCCGTCACGCTTTATCAAATGGTTTTCAACGGGTCGATGCTCTTTGGGCCATCGGTGGGTGGATTGCTGATCCCGATAATCGATACCAAAGGCTGTTTCTTTTTGGCCACAGCGGGGAATCTACTCGTATTGCTGACCATATTTCTCATTCACATACCCGCTGCGGGCCCATCGACGGGCAAAACCAGCATTACGCGAGACATGATCGACGGCCTAAAACTGGCCTGGAACACGCCGGTGTTTCTAGCGCTCTTTACGGTCCTCGCCGTTGTCAGCTTTTGCACCAAACCGTATACCCAGTTCATGCCGGTGTTTGCGCAAACTATTCTCAATGTCGGGGCGCCGGGTCTCGGCATGTTGCTGATGGCTCCAGGGGCCGGGGCGATCTTAGGCGGGCTGACACTCGCTTCGCTCCGCAGCTTTCCCAGGCCTGCGCATTTACTGTTCGGTCTCGCTGCCGGCTTTGGCATTTCCATCGCCCTATTCGCCACGTCGCGTAGCTTTTCCCTATCTTTGATCTTCTTGTTCATTGCCGGCGGCTTCCAGACCACCTTCCTATCGTCGGTCGCCACTCTGCTGCAATTTAATACGAGCGAGCACAATCGTGGTCGCATCATGTCGATGTTCGGTTTGATAAACCGCGGTCTCGGTCCCATGGGCAGCTTTCCGTTTGGACTGATCGCGACTTGGATCGGTGCGCCTTGGACGGTGGCGATTTGCGGCGCCCTCACCATTAGCCTGGTCGGCTACGTGGTCAATCACAGGGCATGTTTAACCGATGCTAGACCCGTCGGCGATCTTTAAGAATGTTGCGGACATCCCCAACGTTCAGCGGAGGTTGCTCAAGAAGCGGAATCTTGCGGGTATTAGAGCGTCACCTTATACGATAAGCGACGATCGCACCCAAACCGAAATTCTTACTCAGTTAAGATGAAGCAATTGGATTTGGTCACTCGCGAGCTGCCGCGCCGCTGGTTAAATCTGCCAACGCCGAGAGAGAACTGTACCGTTATCGCATCTAGATCTTCCCGTGTGACTGCAGGTGTTCAATGCGCTGGCGGACGATTTCCCCAAGATCGCTGGTGTTTAGACCATCCGGCACTTGAACTCCTTCGGCACCTAATTGAATGAGCTTCTGATTGATTGCGGCGAGACTCGCGCGGATGCGCTCATGCTCCTGGAGATATTGCCGGCAAGCCAGAATGTTGTCGTCGACCTCCTCGATGCACTTGCTCAACCGGCGGCTTTCCTGGCCAAAAGATTGTCGCAGATGATCGACATTGGCTTGGATGATCTGCTCCTCGACGGGGCGGATCTGCTTGGCAATCTCGCCCTTCATATCTTGCAGGGCCTGGAGCAAGCGTTCGTATGATTGTTCTTCCCTCATGAGATCCTCCGGCATCTGAAATCTAACTTCTCTCGTTGCTATATAATGCTGCGCCAGCGACTCGGACACCCGCCGTTTAACCAGTGCCAGGGCCGTCTGAGTTTCACGCATACGCGCATCCACACGGGCCTCGTCGCCGATAAGTTTAACCAATTTCTCTAACGGTTCGGTCGCGAGCGTCATGACTCTATTCAGGTTGAGAGCAGGTAGCGTTGACGTTGCCCGGCTCACGGCCATTTATTATCCAGTCGCGTGAAAAACTGCAAGCACTTGAGAATTTAAGGGAAGATTACGAAAACCGCGATGTTTTGAGGAGCAAAAACGAACGATAAACCCGCGCACTGGCCCACCGGATTGGCCCCGCTACGGCCTATGACAACACACAATAAACTTTGCGTGGAAGGGAAACTATCCCTTGTTGTCGCTGAGCTGGCGCTTCCAGCCAAGGGTGCGAGCTTTAGCGGCGACTTCTTCCGCTTCGGCGATCATGCCGCTCTGTTGATAGAAAATAGACAAGCTGGTGTAGGCGAGTTCATCGTCGGGTGCGGCTTTGATCAAACGCTTTGCCGTCTCGATGGCTTTATCGAGCTTCTCCTGGTGTGAGTAGGTCATCGCCAAAGCATGCAAAGCGTCGGTGTAATCGGGATCTTCATCAAGGGCGCGCAAATAAGCAGCAACCGCATCGTCCAAGTGATCCTGAGCGAAATGCTCCATCCCCTGATTATAAAAATCTTCTTTGTTCATCTGCCGTGATTGGTTAAGCCACCGTGAGGTTACAATGTCGAGGTTGACGGCCGCTGGATCTGTTCGGGACGGCATTGTTGCAGCAAGACCTTTTTAAGCATCATCGGATTGACCGGCTTTTTAAAAATGACGCCCTGTAAACCTTGGAGGCAGCTGCGTTTAATGATGTGGTCTTTGTCGTAATTAAACGCGGTCATCAAGACCACCGGTAACTCTGGCATGTTTTTCTTGACCGTCTGGTACAGCTCGTAACCATCCATGTCAGGCATCACAACATCGCTCAAAACGACATCAAAGCGGCGCCGGCCCAACCACTCCATGGCATAAACTCCGGAGGAGGCGGTCTCGACACAGCAGCGCTCCGATTCCAAGAGCTGCTTCAGGGATTGGCAGATATTGGCGTCATCGTCGACGACTAAAACGCTCAAGCCACTCAATGGGTAGCGCGCGTCTGGCGCAGGCCGGGCGCAAGGCTTGTCGCTCGCGGCAGCGTCGACATGGAGATCGGTCATCATCTTACCGTCGAGATACTCAGTCGTGCCGTATTCGCCCTCTTCGGCCATTTTAGCCATGCGCGTGGTGATATCTTGAATTTTGCGAACTTGCGAAGCTACCGAGTCGAGCCGATCCGCCTCAACAATATAGTCCTCATCATTGGCGACGCGATCAACGAATTTCTTCATCAGTTCGGTCTGATTGACCAAGACTTCCAAACTATTGTTAATTTCGTGGGACAGCCCAATAGCGATCTCGGCGAGCGTCACGAGTCGATCGCGCCGCCGAATCTCGCGAATATCTTTAGCAAAGCCAATCGAGCCAATCTCCTGCCCCCGATCGTCATAAATGATCGACGCCGAAATCGTTACCGGGACCGGCTCTCCGCGCTTCGTCTTGAATCGGGTCTCAAAATTTCTCACCCGCCCACGGCCTTCGCCGTCGTTAGCGCGCATCGCCGCCATCACTTTGCGCGCTTCTTCTACTGTGGGATAGATTTCGAGGACGTTTTTGCCGAGGACTTCGTCTGAGGAAAAGCCGAGATTCTGCCGCGCGCCGTCATTATAGAAAGTAATCGTGCCGTGACGATCTACTGAGATGATAATGTCAGGGCAACTCTCGACTAGCTTCTGGAAGTATTGTAAGGGTAACGCCATAAACGGTAGGCAGTATCCACCATAATAATTCTAACATCGCCGTAATTGCAAGAGACCGCTCCCCGTAAAACCACGCCGCGCCATCCTTCTTAAATTCTCTCTGATCGCGCATGCCAGTGACCCACGATACCCGGCAACTTTCCTGGACCCTCGCTTGGGCTGTTGTCTTCTGTGATATCGGTACTTCGGTCTACTACGTACCTGGTATTTTGTACGGCAACGTCGGCAACAAGACGCCATTTTTTATCCTACTCACAACCCTAGGTTTTATTCCGCTCGCGCTAAAATACATCGAGATCACCTGGCGCAATCCTGAAGGCGGCGGCGTTGTGACGATGACGACCAAGGCGTTTGGTCCGATGTGGGGCTGCCTCGGTGGTATGTTGATCATCACCAGCTACTTTCTCACTGCGGCGATTTCAACCGTTTCGGGATTTCATTACATCGCCAGCGTGGTGCATTCCCTCGACGACCACATCGTCGTGTTGGCATGCGTCGGCCTCTTGGCGTTGGCGGTTTTGAACGTCATCGGTATCCGCGAAAGCGCAACCGCAGCGCTGTTGATGGCCGTCAGCGCCTTTGTTGTTGATTTGGGCGTGATTGTCCTGTCGGTCAAGGACTTCTCATCCGACCAGTGGCGCCAAGCGTTGACAAGCCTTTCGCCCGGCCCTGAGACGACGACAAAAAACCTTCTGGTGGGCTTTTCCGCCGCTTGGCTCGCCTTTTCAGGATTGGAAAGCATCAGTCAATTAAGCCCAACCATGCGCCTGCCGCTGCGCAAGACCACACGCTGGGCAATGTTCGCGGTCATCGGGACTATGCTTGTGACTGCGCCCTTGCTGAGTCTGTTGTCGATCAACATGCTTTCGCCTGAATTCAAGTCCACGCAGAGCGAACGTTTTATCTCGCAAATCGCGTCCATCTCCGGCGGATTCGGCCTACAAATGGCGGTGGTGATCAGCGCGTCGAGCCTGCTACTGTTTGCCGCCAACACAGCCATTATCGGCGCGTACCATATCTTTCTCGCACTGGCGAAAAGTGACTTTCTGCCGCGCGTCATTGCCCTGCGCAGTACCAAATTCAACAGTCCGCATATCGCCATCTTGATCGCCACGATTGTACCCATGGCCGTCGTCGTCGCCACCCAAGGAGAGCTCGCCCTGTTGGGGGAAATGTACGCTTTCGGTTTGATCGGCGCTTTCGTGTTCTCATCTTTTAGCCTCGACGTGATTCGTTGGCGCTTGGGCCGCCGGGATCTAGGATTTTGGATTGGCATATTAACCACTGCCATGTTGCTGTTAGCTTGGTGTGTCAATCTGGTCGAGAAAGAGTTAGCAACCCTGTTCGGCGGCACGCTGACAGTCATCGGCATGGTCATCGCAGTCGGCGTTCGGCGCTCGTGGTTTGTCGACATTCTGCATCGAATTCCAGCGATTCAGCGATTGCAGCAACGCGCCTATTTGGCCTCCGAGGCTTTAGTGGACGAGGAACTCAAGGGACTAGTGACCCTCGCCGATGCAGTTGAGCTCAAGGCACTCTACCCCGCCACAACACTGTTGGCATTGCGCGGAGAGACCCCGGCGCTGATCCAACAAGGCATTCATCTCGCCAGAGGCAAGGGTGAAACTGCGCTCTACTGTGTTTACGTCGAGGAATGGCCCGGATTGTTCCACGGCGATGCGCCACACCGCCCCAATGAGGAAGGCATTCGCACCTTGCGCGCCGCGCTGCACGAGGTGCGCGACAAAAACATCGAAGTGATTCCCATCTGGACCGTTTCTCACAACGCTGCGGATGCCATCGCCAATGCTGCAAAAACTCTCGACGTCGACGCCGTATTGATCGGCCAATCGCGCCGATCGGCGTTTTATCACATGCTGCGCGGCCACGTCGTCAAGGGATTGACGAAAAAACTGCCGCGCGACTGTCATCTGATTATTTTCAACTGAAGCAAGTCCGCA
>DATLCH010000324.1:0-6045 GCA_035526465.1 Candidatus Limnocylindrales bacterium
TGAGAATCGACACGTTCAACACGTTGAGGCGGTAGGCCTGCCAGTAATACTGAGACGCGGTAAACTGCCGATTCTGAGTCGAGCAACGCCGCGCAAGCTTTCGATACTTACGCGCCAGCCGCAGGCGATAGCGCAATGGACCGATTGCACGCACGACTTCGGGATAATGCGCTCGAAGGTCCTCGAGGCATTTTACATGACCCTCCAGTCCTACGGTCGGCAAAAGATTCTGCCCGGTGATCTGTTTTACGCAGCCATTGTAGTCGGCGAAGCGAACGATGTATTGGCTGGCCAGCCGCAAATAAAAGTGTAAATCGTCTAATCCCCAAATTTTTGGATGCAAGCCGCCAAGCTTATCGAAAATCGCTTTTCGCACCATCACCACCGACATCGACTCTACACAACATTGCCAGATTTGTCTGATGCTCACCGGCCCGCTGACCAATTCTTTTTCATGGGCCGGCGTGTGACGCGGCGCGACATTGGTGTCCTCCAAGTCGCAGTAAGTCGCTTTGTCGAAAACCATTGCAGTCGATGGATTTTTGAAAAATACCGCCAGCAATGTTTCAAGATGTTGGTCATTCCAGATATCGTCGTGATCGCAGAATGCGATAAATTCACCCTGCGCCAAACTGACGCCGCGATTTCGTGCAACCGCCGGCCCTTGGTTGGTCTGGCGATAAAATCGAATGCTCGAGTCAGCTGATGTTACAAGCTTTTGAGTATTGTCGGTCGATCCGTCGTCGACGACGATGATTTCGAAATCCTGAAAGGTTTGCTGCTGAATACCGGCTAAAGTATCGCGCAAAAGTGGACCGCTATTAAAGGCAGGAATAACAATGGAAACCTTGGGAACCACCATGCTAGTCGAAGAGTTACGGAAAGGAGAGATTTAACGCAAGTTATTAAGTAAACTCTTACTCTCTGACTCCCACTTGGCCGCCGAGCGCACGGGCGCACAACGCCGCACCGACGACCAGCGCGACGATGATGACCGCTACCACTGTGGCTTTCTCGAACTCTGCGCCAGCGGCGAAATCAAGCATGAGCAACGATAAAGTGCGCGACTTGCCTGAACCGAGCAGCACGACCGTACTGATATCGCGAGCTGCGGAGATAAACCCAACCAGCGCGACGGTAATCATCGCCGGCATGATCAATGGTAGAAGTACCCGGCGAAAGGTATGTAGCCAAGTGCCGCCGCACACTGCGGACGCTTCTTCGAGATCGTTGCCCAGTTGAATCAACACACTCTTAATCATCTGAGCACCAAACGGCATACTTTTAATCACCATCGCCACCATCAAGAGATAAACCGTCCCGTAGATCGGCAAGAAAATTTTCGTTTGCAGGAAGGTCCACAAGAGAGCCACCCCCAGGAGAATTCCCGGAATCGACCAGGGCAGCCAGGAAAGAAAATCAAGCAGCCAGCGGCCGCGAAATTGTGTTTTCACGATAATGTAAGCAATTAACGCGTAAAAAAATATGCCGATCACGCCCGACCCCAAACCCACCGCGATGGTATTCCAAAGCGAACGCAGCAGCACGGGATCGCCGAGCGTAGCGCGCCAATTATCGAGCGTCCACGGATCCGGAATATTGAAAAACCCGAAAAGCTTCATGAAGGTGCCGGCCACTAACAAGATCGTCGGCAAGACAGTGACCAGCAGCGCAAATCCCATTACCAAAAGGAATGCCGGATAACGCCATGGCCCGAGCCGCATCGAACGAATGCTGAAACTTTTGCCGGTGACCGTCGCATAGCTGCGTTTGCCGATATATCTTCGCTGCATCGCCACCATGAACAGCAATAACCCAAGAAAGATCGTGCTCAGCGCCATCGCCGGCGCGAACTGAGGCGGTTCCCAGGTAACCAGTTCATGGATCTTGGTCGAGAACACTTGCAGCCCGATCGGCGTTCCCAGCAGCAATTCGATTTCGAATGCCTCCAACGATCGAATCACGCCCAGGATGGTCGACACGAGAATCGCCGGCATCATCACCGGGATGAAGATGTGAAAGAAAGTATGCCTGCCGCTGGCACCGGATATATGGGATGCCTCTTCGAGGGCGGCGTCGAGATTGCGAAACGCCGGTGCCAACAGCATCACTTTGACGGCAATGGTACCGCCGAGATGCGCCCAGATAATCCCCCAAAATGAATAGATGTTGAAAAGCGCGTGACTGATGCCGATCGAGTGCAGCGCTTGATTGAATAGACCGTACTTCGGGTCGAGCAGCAGAATCCACCCCATCGTCTGCGGTAAGGCCGGGAGAAAGAATGACAGCCAGAACAAAAATTCCAGCGTGCCTTTCATTGGAATATCGGTGCGCGCGATCAGCCACGCGAAATAGGCGCCAACCAAAAGCGCGATGGCTTGGCGCGTAACTGCGAGAGTAATCGTGTTGGTCATGGCCTTGACGATTCCCGGCGTGGTAAACGCTTTGACCCAACCTTCGAAGCCCCAGACGATCGGCTGGCCCGGCCGTGCGGTCTGAAAACTATTGAGGATCATCAAGAACAACGGCGTCAACACCAGAAACGCGACGATCACGAGCAACAAAGTCATCAGGACCGACGGCAAATAGTAGGAAAACGACGAGGCGCGCCATCCGGCGTCGAAAGCCACTGGCTGCTGCAAAGTTTGCGATTTTTCCCTCATGTTCAAAACTAATGTGGTGCCGTGTTTATATGAAGCCGCAATCCGATCGTCAATCGTTACTGGCAGCCCGGGCGATGTTGCGGCTCGGCGCGATGCCGTTTTTTGCCAACTCTGCTTCATACATGCGCCGAATCGACGGGTCGTCGGCGTGAAGCTCACGCAATGTCCCGCCTAAACTGGCGACCGCGTTCGCTCCATCGGTGCGCCGACTAAGTGGAAATTGTTCGCTACCGCAAAAAAAGGCCAAGGTCTGGGCCGGTTCGGAACCGGTGTTAAAGTGTTGATGAAACCAATTGGGCGGTGGACTAAAAATACTGCCGGGCGCCCAATCCAAGCGCACGACTTGATCGGCCAAGCCATGTTTGTAGGGCTGCGTGCCCAAGTGGCTCGGCCACATGAGCGAGTATCCCGACGAGCGGAGAATCACCAGGCCAACGCCGCCACTGCGACAATGCGCCTTTCGATAACGCCCTACCGGCCACTCGACCAGTTGACCAATCAAACTATTTTTTGCCATTTCGAAGCGGGCAATCTTAATCCGCCGCCGATTGCCGCCGGCACCCCGATGGCCTACCTCGGCCACATTGGGAATAAAATTAGCCTGATGAACCCACTCGCGATGATGGGCGATCCGAAATCGGTCCTCATCGGGTTGGAAATAGCCCGCGCTGTCATCGCGCTCGCCAAACACGAATTCATTGTGAAAGATAAATTGCTCGTTGCGATAATGATCGAACGCCACCGGCGCCGTCGTAACAGCCAGGAACAGAGCCGGCTGGTCCGATTGATTAATCAGCCGATGCAAAGTGTTTAGCGGCGGTGAAAATAGGCTGCCGGCGCGCCATAAAATATTCTGCGGCACGCGATCGCGCTGCTGAAACTCGCCGACGCCCTCGCCCTGAAAGATATAAAACATTTTTTCGTACAGATGGCGTTCCGGCAGCGTGACGCCCCGGGGTGGGATCTTGCCGGCGTATAATCCCAAGATGCCGTCCGAGCCGAAAAACTGGAAATAAGCGCCATCGCAACCAACACGACGCCAAGGCGCCATCGGTACACTTTCGACGGCGTGAACCCCGAAGCCGCCAATTACCGGCACGCCTTCAGCGCTAACAAATCGCTCATAGGCGCTTTTCGCTCTGAGCGATGGATGAATCGTTGTCAGCTTAGAATCCATACTCTCTCCATCGCGTCTTTAGCCGCTCGGTCATTGCCGGAGATACGGTCGTTCCTACCGCCGGATAACGGTTGCCGCCGTATTGCTCCTGCGGTTGCAGTTGCCAGTTGATTGTCGCGTCGATCAACATGCGCGTCCACGAGCCATGGCCGTATTTAACCGAATTGCGCTCCTCGAGAGGCACGCTTGGATCGAGCATGGATCCGCCGGTGCCGGCGAAAAACGAAACGTCACCCAAGCCGGCATTAACCCGGTAACACAGCGCCCACTCGATCGCTTCCCAATCATGGATATCGATATCGTCGTCGACGACGATCACGTGCTTGGCGGCATAGTTGCCGAGATGGCATCCCCAGAGCGCATTGGCCACTTGCTGGGCGTGACCACGGTGCGATTTACGAATCTGCACTCGCATCGTTTCCGGCCATTTGCCGCGCCACACCCCGGTGATGTTGGGAACGCCCGCCACTTCTAGGTAGTGCCACGCCATTGCCGAAAAGGTCGCCGGGGTCCAGGTAGTACCTTCATTGGTTCGTCCCGGGCTGGCGCCGGTCAGACAGCCATGAAAGATCGGATCATTGCGATGGCTGATGCATTCGACACGGATGGTGTGTTTTGGCGACTTGCTGCCGCCGTAGTATCCGGGGTATTCGCTAAACGGCCCTTCGAGCGTATAAGTCGTGGAATCGGGAGACACGTACCCTTCGAGCACAAGCTCCGCACTTGCCGGCACCAGTAAATTGCTCAGCTCACACTTTACTAATTCCACCGGCGCGCCACGCAGCGATCCGGCCATCTCATATTCGGGATAATTGACCGGCGTAGATGCGGCCAAAAACAAGCTCTGGTCCCACCCGATCACCACCGCCACCGGCATTTCCTCGCCGCGCGCTTTGTATTTGCTGAAGTGCTTGCCCCAGCCTTGAGTCATGGCCAGCAGAACGCCGATAGTATTCTTGCCGGTAATCATCCCCCGGTACGTGCCACCATTGAGCACACCGGTATCGGGATCGCAGGTCACCACCGTTGCCGAAGTCATGATGTAGCGCCCGCCGTCCAGAGGATTCCATCGCGGTACGGGTATCTGATTGAGATCGACATCAGCGCCGCGCAAAATATTTTCTTTAACTGGACCGCTAGCGACGGTTACCGGCTGCACCGGCCGCGAAAAGCGCTCTTTAAAGATCGGCACCATGTCGCGGTACGAGGTCGATTCCGGTACACCGATGAGGCGGCACACGCGCTCGCGCGTCCCCGTGCCGTTGGTAAATAAGCGATGGCAGAAAGTGTTGCGATGGCCGGTAATATTTTCAAACAAAAGAGCCGGCCCCGCCTGGCTCGAAACTTCTCGGGTGATGGCTCCGAGTTCTTCGTTCCAGTCAACTTCGGCGCCGATGCGTTTTAAATCGCGGCGCTCTTCAAGATCGTCTATCCAGTCGCGCAAATCTGCAAAAGCCACTCGACCTCCGGTCATGAACATTCGAAGACCAATCTTTGATCGCTCGCTTTGAGCGGGCGGAATTAGCCCAGCACTTTCCTTGCAAAAGCCGCCGCCGGTTCGCGAATCTTGTTGATCTTTTCTTCCGATTGATTTTCGTATTTGTAGAACTGATCAGGTGTCATCATGTCCTTGGCGGCGATGACGCCGTAGTCGCGCAGCCACTTGGTTTCGATCTCCAAGCGGCGGCTGCCGACGCCCATGCCGCGGCCGAAGGTTTCCTGGCCGTCGCGGCTGAGCAGCCAATTGACAAACACTTTGGTCGCGTTCGGATGCGGGTTGTTTTTCAGAATCGTCAGATGGCCGTAGCCGCCGCTGATATACAACCCTTCTTTCGGCACCGGAAGCGGTGTGACGGGCAGATTGGCTTTGATGAACGGCTGAAACTCCGAATAGCCGATGCCGGAAGTGACTGCGATCTTGCCGCGCGCTAGATTTTCCGCGAGCAAGCGCAAATCGCGGGTGATAAAAAGTTTCTGAGCGACGAATTTTTTCAGCCACTCCTCGCCTTTAATGTAGTGCATGTAGGACCACATCGACGAGCCCGAACCCGGCGTGCGCGGATCGCTGATGCCGATCTTGCCCTGAAGCTTGGGACTCAACAGATCGTCGAAGGATTTGAACTCATTGGGCTTATACTGATTGGCATCGCTCCATAGGCTTACGGTCTGATAAGCGACGAAGTTGTAGATGTATTTCTTGGCATT
>DATLCH010000327.1:0-3056 GCA_035526465.1 Candidatus Limnocylindrales bacterium
AACAAACCAAGTACTTGGAGAATCGTAGCAAATTACAATTCGGACCACTTGTCAAAACAATTGCCAATTCTTACTTTATACGGCAATACTCGGTGAACCTGAACTAATCCACTCATTCGACTAGGAGAGACTTATGCGCAAGTTAACCTTCCGGACCGCTTACCTCATTCCTCTAGGCATGCTCGCCGTAATGACTGCGTCCGGCTGCGGCTATAACGACCTCCAGGGAGTCGATGAAGAAGTCAAAGGCGCCTGGGCCGAGGTGCAGAATCAGTACCAGCGCCGTGCCGACCTGATTCCAAATTTGGTTGCGACTGTAAAGGGCGCGGCTAACTTCGAACAAGAAACTCTGCAAAAAGTCATTGAAGCGCGCAGTGCTGCGACCTCGATAAAACTTGACGCGCAAGCGCTCAGCGATCCGGCGATGTTCAAAAAATTCGAGGATGCCCAACGCAATCTCTCAGGGGCGCTGTCGCGACTCCTGGTCGTCGCCGAACAATATCCGGATCTCAAAGCTAATCAGAACTTCCGCGACCTTCAAGCTCAGCTCGAAGGCACGGAAAACCGTGTCGCCGTTGCCCGCGGCCGCTACAGTAAGGCGGTGGTAGAGTATAACAAAAAGGTTCGCTTTTTCCCGACCAATATAACCGCTCAGTATCTGCTCGGTATGAAAGTTCGTGAAAACTTCAGCGCCGACGAAGCCGCGCAAAAGCCGCCGCAGGTGAAATTTTAATCGGGCTGTTCGAGAAGAACTCGAGGTAATACACTCTGAAGGCCCTTCTTGGTTTGACTAACAAATGGCGATGCGGCGCAGTGATGCCGCTGTATCGCCGGACCTTGATCATAATTCTATTACTGATTGGCTCGGCAGCAGCACTTGATGTGCCGCCGTTGCGCGGCCGGATCAACGACTACGCCAACGTGCTGCAGACCGGTCAAGTCGCAGCGTTGGAATCGCAACTCGCTCAACTCGAACGCGACACCGGCCATCAGGTTGCGGTGTTAACTGTCCCGACGCTCGACGGCGAAGACATCGAAGGCTTCAGCATCCGTGTCGCGGAGAACTGGAAGATCGGCAAGAAAGGCTATGATAATGGCGTCATTCTAGTCGTTGCGGTCAAGGATCGCAGACTCCGTCTCGAAGTCGGCTACGGCCTCGAGGGCATACTGCCGGACGCGATCGCTAAACGCATCACGGCTGACTACATCGTGCCTTACTTCCGTCAGCAGGATTACGGCGGCGGTATTGTCGCCGGGATCGCCGCCGTCGACAAAATTATTCGCAAAGAACCGTTGCCTGAATCGGCGCGCAAAAAAATCCAAAATCCGGGCGGCCACTTAAGCTTTCCTGTCATGCTCGCCATCACTTTTGCGGTTTTAGGTTTGATGGCGTTCTCTGCAAACTCGAACCGTCAACGCAGCGGCATGTGGGCGACGCGCGGCCGGCGTTACGGACCCACTGTCTTCGGCGGGCCGGGCGGGTGGGGCGGAGGCGGTGGCTTTTCAGGAGGCGGGGGTTTTGGCGGGGGTGGTTTTGGCGGTGGCGGAGGTGGTTTCGGCGGCGGCGGCTCATCCGATAGCTGGTAGCAATGAAAGCTGAAAATTTCTTTAGCGAAAAAGAAAAAGAGCGCATTCGCGAGGCGGTAGTCGCGGCCGAGTCGAAGACTTCCGGTGAGGTCGTGCCGATGATTGTTACATCGGCGGCGCGCTACACCGAGATCGAACTGTTCGGTCTAGCCGCGGGACTCTTCCTCGGCATGGTCATCGAATGGTTATGGGGCGATCCCTGGGGGTCGCCTTACTTTCAACTGTGGCCGATGTTCGGCGCACTGCTCGGTTTCTTACTCGGCCGGATACCGGGTGTAAAACGACTCCTGGCGCCGACAAGCCGCGTCAGCGAAGCGGTGCACACGCTTGGCCTCGCCTCATTTACCGAGCAAGGCCTGCACTACACCAAAGACCACACTGGAATCTTGATCCTGGTTTCTCTCTTGGAACATCGTGTCGAAGTTCTTGCCGACCGCGGTATCGATCAAAAAGTCGGCGCCGGCACCTGGGACGAAATCGTCCACATAATTTCAGCTGGGATCAAATCCGGCCGAGCCTGCGATGCCTTCTGTAATGCAATTCGGCGTTGCGGCGATATTCTGGCGACTCATTTTCCGCGCCAGGCAGATGACCAAGACGAGCTATCCAATCGCCTGGTCACCAAGTAGCGCAAATCATTGCTATCTCCCGCCACTCAGCGAAAGGACGCAAACGCCATGCGAAAACGATTGTTGATAACACTCAGTGCCATGATGCTCTTAGCAACTGCTCGGCCGTGTCTAGCGCAAGAAAAACTTAATTTCGCATATATTTCGCCTAACGCGGGTTCTTCGTCGGTGCTTTGGATCGCCAAGGACGCCGGCATCTTCAAGAAGCACGGGCTCGACGTTAACGTGATCTACATCGAAGGCACGCCGAAAGCTCTCATGTCGCTGTTCGCCGGCGAACTTCATATCGTCGCGGGCACCGGCCCGGCGGTCGCCAGCGCCAAAGTGCGGGGCGCCGACGTGAGCATGATCATGGGCTTCGAAGTTTTTCTACCTTATTACTTAGTCGCGCAACCGAACATCAAAACGGTCGAAGAGCTAAAAGGTAAAATTGGCGCCAACCACACCGCGGCGACGTCAGCGGACTTCGCCATTCGCCTGGGTCTTAAAAGCATCGGTCTCGAGCCAGACAAGGATGTCAACCTGCGTGTCGTCGGCGCAACCAATCTCCGTTTGATCATGATGCAGCAGAAACAAGCCGATTTCACAATTATTAGTACCACTGAGCGCGAGGAAGCAGAGAAGATGGGACTCAAGGTCATCGCCGATCTCGCCAGCAAAAAAATTCCCTACCCGCACAGCGGCTTGATCAGTAGCCAGAAGCTGCTCAAAGAACGACGCGATACCATGCTGCGCTTCGGCCGCGCCACCGTCGAGTGGATCCATTTTTTCAAGAACAACAAAGCGCAGACTCTGGCGATTCTAAAGAAATACGCCAAAACCGATAGCACCACGCTCGAC
>DATLCH010000329.1:0-8983 GCA_035526465.1 Candidatus Limnocylindrales bacterium
GCCGGCGGCGAGCGGCACCGCACCAGCCAAAGCCGGTGCGGTGAGGATCAAAACGAGCCGCAAGCTGCTCCACATGGCGTTCAATTCGTCACCGCCTGTAATCAGCTTCCAAAAACTGAACGGGGGGCCAAGGCCCCCCGTTTGGAAAAATTTTATTAAATTATCCGACTAATATTCGCGCCGCTGTTTGAGCTGTTCGAGCTCCTGGCGCTGGCGTAAGATTTCTTGTTCGTTGCGCTGGATCGCCTGATCTTGAGCGTTGCCCTGGATATCTCGACCCTGCAACTGGTCGCCGATCAGCCCACCGGCGCCGGCGCCTAGCACGCCGCCGATCATCGCGCCAGCCAAGGGGTGACGTACTGCCGTACCGATGAGTCCGCCGGCCGTCGCACCGCCCAAAGCGCCAATGCCCAGCCCTTTTTCACGGGTTGTAATCGCCCCGCCCGCGCAACCGGCCGCTATGTTCGCAACTAGCACCAAACCGGCAATTGATTTCAAAGTGGTCTTCATGGTCTCCGCCTCCTTGGAAAATTAGACGGATGGGTCGAGGAAATGTTTACTGGCTGGCATGGAGTCGAAGCAGAATATTTTTGGCGGTAGGCCGGATTCAAACGCGCCCTTGCTGCTCGCCGGCTTTGCCGGAAATGACGGAGCCGGGTACAAGGAAACTATCGCCGTAGGAAGCCTAGCGCAGCTTTTGCACTGTCGCGATCCGGTCGTCGAGCCCCGGATGAGTAGATAGGAAACCGCCCCCCTTATCGCCGGAGACCCGGCGAATCCAACTGAGCGCGTCGACCATGACTTCCTTGGAATAGCCGGCACGGCGCAGAATATCGACGCCATGCTTGTCGGCATTGAATTCTTCGTTGCGGCCATAGCTGCGCACCGCAAGCTGACCGGCAATCGGCGCTACGGCACCGGCAAGAGGCGACAGTTGTTGCAAGCCGGCGGTTAAAACGTTGAGGGTTGCGCCGAGCACTTGTGCCTTGGCGACGTGTCCGAGATCCTGATGCGCCAACTCGTGCGCCAGGACGCCGCGTAACTGGTCGTCCGAAGCGCGCCGCAACAGTCCCATGGTCACCAGGAATTGACAGTTCCCGGCATTACCGGCGTTGATCTCGTTCTGATCGATAATCCCAACCTTGACTTGATCGATTCGGCAAGGCTTGTCCATGGCCTGCACCAAGGGCACCATAACGCGGCGTAAACGCTCGGAATCCTGCGGGTCGACGGCACGCGTCGAGTAGCTTTGTCGCGGTTGGCCGTAGTCTTGCGGCGGGCGCCGGCTCGGCGGCGAAGTTGGCGTCGGCGAATCCATTATTGAACACGCCGTCAAGGCGAACGGTAGCAAACCAACGAACGCCAGCGCCGCACTCTTACGGCGATAGAATTTTAGGTTACGTGCAGGGGACAACTTAGCTCTTTTCATGGCAACACCATTGGTCAAAATTAGTTTAAGACGCGGGGCGTTCCCCTTTGGCCGCTGTAGCCCGGATACCCTGTTTGTCTTCCACCAGGTCAAGCTGCACGCTGCCAAACAGAATCTTGCTGCTCAGCTTGACCGGTAAGCGTCGTTCATCAGCGGAAATCCAGATTGCCGCCTCGCGCAGTCGACTGGCATAGCCAGTCTTTTTCAGATTCTGCACGTGCGGCACAATCTTATAGGCTTCGACAGTTTTGCCGGACGGCAACTCCACAGGTTCTTTTTTCTCGACAAACAATTCGAGAAGATAATGATAGCGGCCGCCAAAGATTTTGAAATTGATCTTATCACCGACCTTGAAATCGACGCTGCGAGCCAAATACACCGCCGTGACTGGATCAAAGGTGTTTTGCGATTCGAAATTATAGGTCCTGGTTTTCTTGCCGGTTTGCTGGCGCGTCACTACCCAACTTTTGGTGGTCGCATCGAGTTTGGCTTCGGTATCGATAACCCGCGAGTTCTCGCGCTGGTTAAAGAGATAATGGCTCGGTGATAGGGACTTGGCATCAAACGTAGAACTGATCGTGTCGCGCATCTTCCATATCAAGTCGAGAGCCTTGCCGGTCTTCGCGTCGATTCGAACTTGATAAACCTTCTTGCCATCCACCATGGTCGGGGTCGTCGTTACCTCCGCCGTGGCAACCGATATGAGACCATTCCACGAAGCGCGATAGACTTCTTTCTCGCCCTTCTCGAACGGATAAAATTTTGGAGTGTAAACCGGCAGGTTTTCCGGCTTGATGGTCGCCTCTCCGGCCTGCGATACCGACCCGGCAAGCAACCCGAAGACACATAGACTCGCCAAGAACCAGTTGAGTTTCGGTATTTCCATGTCCATCCTTTAGACGCAGCGCAGTTAAAAAGGTTTAGCCGCAAAAATATCATAAATTCAGGCTTTACCCTAGCGATACGGCCCAACGCTTGATACTCCGCCGAGCTTGGTTAAGTAACCGAAAATATTGCAGCTGACTGGCGGTTGGGCTACATTCTGGAGAATTCAGAGGAGCACCTATGAAAATGTTTCGACCGGTTGGGCTGTCGATATTTTTGGGTCTGTTTAGCGCCGCGTTGGTGGACGCTCAGGAAATCCGTCAATCGACGGTGGCAAACCAGTCTCCACTGCCATCGCTGAATGCCATCAAGGCCTGCAATGAGGGTCCCAACAGCCCGGAGTGTCTCGACAAACTATTTGGCGAGGCGCTAAAAAAACATACCACTCTCGAAGCCCTGCAGTTGATTCAGCGCTATGAAAAAGAAGACGATGACCTGCGGCGCGACTGCCATCCCGTGGTCCATGCGATCGGCCGGGAAACTTATCGGATCAAAGGAACCATTCACGACTCATTTAGCGCCTGCGATCAGACCTGTCATTCGGGGTGCTATCATGGCTCCGTGGAGCGTTTTCTGCGCGGCGAAGATATTTACGCCCAGGCCAACAAGCATCCGAGCGCCGCCGAGCTCAAGCAAAAGGCCGCGCTCGCCTGCGATCCCAAGCTAGCCGACCGCTTTCGTTTTCAATGTTTTCATGGATTGGGCCACGCGCTCTTGTTCTTCACGCGCTATCAACTCGCCCCCGCGCTCGACGCCTGCGACGCGCTGCCCAACGGATGGAGCCAATCATCGTGCTACGGCGGAGTATTTATGGAGAACGTATCTAATGCCACGCCTGAATTGCGCGACGTGAGCGCGACCGACTATCACTATCCGTGCAACAAGTTAGCCGCCAAGTACCGCGGCGAATGTTATGTCATGCAAACCTCGCGCATGAGCGAAATGGGTCTGACAACGGAAAGAATCTTTCAGGAATGCGACAAGAGCGGCGAATATCGTTATCAATGCGCCGTCTCGGCGGGTCGCGATCTGTCGAACTACGTACGCCTTGGACAGGTCCAGCCGACCGCGCAGAAGTGTCAGGTGGCCATAGGCGATTCCAAACGCGCGTGCATTCACGGCGTGGTCTATGCCCTTGTCGACAACACTTGGGACGGCCGCTACGCCATGCCCTTTTGCGCCGCTTTGGCCGAAGGCAGCGATCAGGCTGACTGTTACCGTGAGAGCATTACGTATCTCAAAGACACTTTTGAAAAATCCGCCGCGGAAATCGCCAAAGAATGTCGCGAACATGCGACGCCGTCCGAGCGCTGCGTCGACCTCGTCGCCCGCTAAGCGAATCCTGTACCGTTGCGCCGGTTTATTGCTCGGCTGACTTAGATTTTCGCCGCGTTGCGAAACGCCGCAGAGTTCCTCTAAGCTTTCACGTCAGATAATCGAATGTCGCTTGTGTGCGCCGGTCGTAAGTGCAAAAGTAAGCATCATCACGCTGGGAAACATCGCTCGCCCGATCATGGAACTACCACTCTTAATGCTCATCGACGACGAGTTCGGCGTCCGCGAGTCGCTTAAAATGGTATTTTCCAAAGAGTACCGCGTTCTCGACAGCGACTCGCTCGCGGCAGCGCTTCCTAAGATCGAGGAGTCCCGCCCAAGTGTCGTCCTGCTCGATGTGCTCATGCCGAGAACCGACGGACTCGCCGCCCTGCAACAGATCAAGCAGATCCATCCTCAGTGCGAAATCATCATGCTCACCGGCATCAACTCCCGACAGCTCGCCGCCAAGGCAATCGAGCTCGGCGCGTTTGACTTCATCGGTAAACCCTTCGATATCGTCGATCTGCGGGAAAAAGTCGGTCGCGCTCTTGAACAAGTTGCCCAACGATGGGCAGCACGTTTATAAGAACAAAAATCCCGCGCAAAAAAAAGCTCGACTGCGTTTCAGCACGAAATTTAGGAAGCCAGCGTCGGAATGATATTAAAAATCCGCAACATTTGCGCAACAAGGCACTCCCATCGCAGGTCATTTTAACCGAGGGGAGGACTTTTTCCTGATTGCTCGGCCGCTGACATGACCGGCATTCCTGTCGGTTTTCAGATTGGCGCTTTTGCTGGAGCTATTCGACTTTCCATGCGGCGCCGTCGCCGCACAGTGCTCTGCGATTGAGTACTATGAATTCCAGATCCACCAACCATCGCATCAAGACTGTTTACCTGTTGATCCTCTTATGCACTCTGTTTGCAAGCTGCAGCAGGCTTAAACAATGGGCTTACCAAGGTGGCGATCGCGATCAGTGGCAGCAGCCCGACAAAGTCATCGAGGCGCTGCAAATCCGCCAAGGGGCTGAGATCGCCGATCTCGGCGCAGGCGGAGGCTATTTCACTTTTCATCTGGCCAAGGCAACTGGCTCTGCCGGTAAAGTCTATGCTGTCGATGTTGACAGGGGCACCAACGAATTGATCGCTGAAAAAGCGCAAAAGGACGGCGTCGACAACGTCGTAACGATCTTGGCAAAAGCCAACGACCCGCTGTTGCCCAAATCCGGCGTCGACCTGATCTTTACCAGCAACACCTATCATCATCTCGATAACCGCATTATTTATTTTTCAAACCTGCGCCAATACTTGAAACCCGGAGGCCGCGTCGCGATTATCGACTTCGATCGGCGCGCCTGGCTCGAAGGCCTGTTGCGCCACTACACGCCGAGCGAATTCATCAAGCGGGAAATGGAACAGGCGGGTTACGTGCTGCAGCTAGAACCGCTCTTCCTCGACCGCCAATCGTTTCTAGTTTTTACGGCGAAGCCTTGAGTCGACTTGCCGCATGGAGATTAGGTGAGTCGCCGAGAGCGCGGCACGATTGATGGAGCGTCGGTGGGCGTAAATAACCACGGCGGCTGGCGCAGCAATCACGCCAGCCGCCATTGACGGCGATAAACTAATCGAGCTCGACCGTGCCCGCCACAATCGGGGTCAAAGTCGGAACAATCGCGGGCGGGACTGGAGCGATTACCAGAACTGCAGTTACAATATCGTTTTCGACCGGCGCGGGCGTGCCGGCTTCGATGGACACGGTCGCCGGGGCAACGTCGCAAATACCGTGGATCTGGCGCTGCCGGTACGACGAATTGCGCAGCTCTCTGCGTACGTCGACTTTATATTCAGCATAGGTTTTGGTCACACCATCTTCGAGCTCGGTTTCGATTTCACTCAGATCCAGAGCGCAGGAGGCGTAAGCGACGGTCGGTGTCGTCGCCGAGCTCAAGAGTATCTGGATGTCCGCGTTCTGCGCCGACGCTTGATCTATAATTCCCAGCGCAGGACTCGGAAAAGGGATCTTAACCCTCGCTTCAAAGCGTTCAGTCTTGATTGTTCCCTTTTGAATTTGTTTGCGATATTTCGCCTCGCCTTCGGCATCCGGAGCGATCGGCGACGTCGCCGGCGCGACAATCAGCGGTTCCATCTGTGCCTCGAGCTTGAGTTGCAAGTTTCCCGACTTGCCCTTCGATCCACTGCTGGGTCCGCTTGAGCCTTTCGATCCGCTGTCAGAAAAACCAACGCTGGCACCCAAGCAGCTGACCAAGAGCGTCACGCTTATGATTGCGGTTGTTTTCATATAAATCCTCGATCCCTCCTTAGTTGTTTTCGCCGAATCAAAGCAAATCCAGTTCCACCGTGAGCGCAACAATCGCATTGTCAGCTTCGAGGACGATTTGCCAATCCCGCGCGAAACTCGCCGCGCCCGAACGCGCAGATAGGTTGAATATGGTAACTAAATTGGGCGGTTTGAGAGCAAAACCAAAGCGCTTCTCAGGAACGCGTGAAAAGCACTGGTTTATATGTCCAATGAATCGATTGATTCAAGCGCTACCCTGGGCATTTAGCCACATTAACGAAGCGATCGGGTGCCGTTTTCGTTCACAGGCTTTGATGAATCGCCGCCTTGGACGAGCTTTGCGCCCAGCGTAGCTCCTCGAGCAGCTTGACGACGTCGTTGGGCTCGCGCAGGTTGAAGCGAGCAGCGGTTCGAACAATACCGACACGGATGGTAAAGCTGTGTGCCGGCAGCGCGGCAAACAGCTCCTCATCGTCGTGATCGTCCCCTATGGCAAGGACAAAATCGAATTCTTCATCGCGCAGCCAGTAACGCAACGCCGCCGCCTTGCCGACGCCGGCGCTTCTAACTTCAACCGATTTATTGTCTTGGACCACCTGAACGTCGATGTTGCCGGTAAAGTTTAGCAGATCGTCGGTCAGTGAGCGCGCCACCATCGCGCCCTGCTCGACATCGGCGCGACGATAATGCCAGACCAATGAATATTCTTTCTCCTCGACCAAAGCACCGGGCAGACGCTCGGCGTACATATCGAGGAGCGGTTTGAGTTTAGCTTTCCATTCGGTGCTCCGGTGACCCGCCAAGCGCCATTCTTGAGCGCGCTTTTTGAGCCATACGCCGTGTTCGGCGGCGAGACCGATGCGCATCCAAGCAAACCAGTTGTGCAAACTCATGCGGTCTCGCCCACTGAGCAGTACGACTTCGTTTTTCGTATCACCGGTTAACCCCGCCAGCAGGCTGAGCAATGCGCCGCTCGGTTTGGTATCGCGCGGATCGGCGATAAGCGGCACCAACGTGCCGTCGAAGTCGAGTATCACCAAGCGGCGTTTCGCCGCGCGAAAGTGCTCGACGAGATCGCGGGACTCGGCCGGAGCGAGTAGCTTGCCGAGTACGCGCGCGCGATCCGGTTGTACGCCGGCGAGCTCGGCGAGAAACCCCTTGGCCCAATAGCCGAGATCGAAGCGGCGTAAACGCGCCTGCATAATCTCCATACGCCGGCGTTGCTCCGCAGCCGGCATGGTCAGGGCTTCAATCAACGCGCTCGCAATCTCTTCCCGACTGTTGGGATTGACGGCAATCGCTTCGCCAAGTTCGCGCGCCGCACCGGCCATCTCACTGAGGATCAGCACACCGTTTTTTTCGCTCCGGCAGGCGACATACTCCTTGGCGATCAAGTTCATGCCATCGCGCAGCGGCGTTACCAGCGCGACGTCGCAGATGGAATAAAGTGAAACAAGAGACTCGAAAGATAGACTGCGGTACTGGTAAACGATCGGCGTCCATTCGACGCCGCCAAACTTACCATTGATTCGGCCGACCAGCTGTTCAATCTGGTTCTTCATTTGCTCGTAGTCTTCGATACCGATACGCGACGGCACCACGACCATCACCAAAGTGACCTGACCGCGCCATTCGCTGCAGGCTTCGAGCATCGCTTCGAAACCTTCCAGGCGGTTCAGAATCCCCTTGGAATAGTCTTGCCGGTCAATGGACAAAACCAGCTTTGTGTGGGGCAAACTCGAGCGAATCGCCTGCATCCCTTCACGCACGGGAGCACTGCGCGCCGCGGTCGCGAATTGATCGAAGGGAATACCCATCGGGTAAGCGTCCACTTTCACGCTGCGGTCGTCGACTATCAATTTGCCCATTTGGCTTTCATGGCCGAGCACACGGAGCACGCAGCGCAGAAAATATTGGGCGTAATCGAACGTATGGAAACCAATGACGTCGGCGCCGAGCAAGCCTTCCAGCAGGTCGCGGCGCCACTGTGCGGGCAGCAGGCGGAAAATCTCAAAATGAGGAAACGGGATGTGCAAGAAGAAGCCGATAGAAAGCTGCGGCAGGCGGGCGCGAATCAGCCGCGGCAAGAGCATCAGGTGATAATCATGAATCCATAACAGATCGCCGGGCCGGAGCACTTCCAATGCTGCTTCGGCGAAGGCCTGATTAACTTTGACGTAGTGGGTCCAATATTCCGGTTCATGGCGGGTGTACTGCGGGAAATAATGAAACAGAGGCCAAAGTGTCTTGTTGCAGAATCCCGCGTAAAAAGCATCGATCTCGTCTGCGGACAAGAACACAGGCAAAGCGTGATAGCGCGACAGCGCTTCGGCGCGCACTCGATGGCGCAGAACCTCAGGCACCGCATCGCCGGGCCAGCCAATCCAAAGATACTCCGTGTTTTCGCGGATCGCGCAACTGTTCGAAGTCAAAAGCGCATGCAGGCCCGATGCGACGCCGCCGGCGCTCTGTTGAAATTCAATATCATCGCCCTGTTGCGCCACTGTGAACGGCAAGCGATTGGATACCAGGACGATCCTTTGCGCCGGCTGATTATCGGCTTTCATAACTTGATTTGACCCCCGCAGGATCACCTTAATTGCGCCAGCGAAAGAATGCTCGCCAGCACGCACACGGGCGCAGAGGCAAACTGGTATGGCCTGCCCCCGCGCCTCAAGGGCCGGTTAATTTTTTTCAGGTCTACGGGTTCCCTGGCCTAAAAGGAACCCTGAAGACTTTTCGTTCAAAAAGTTATTCGCTCGGCGCGATCTCCCTCACCTTGCCATCTTTATCGTTGATTTTCATCTGCGTCCGTTCTTTTGCGCTGGCGGCAATTCCTCGGTTTTACTGATAGCGTCTCTTCGCCTTTGTGGTGCGCACAAAAAATTGTTTTTCAGTTGTCCATTTTTACTACGACGTTAAACTCATTCGCCAGGACGGCCGGCGGACTCACCGGTATCGCCAAACCATTACCGCCAATGTGTTCATGGTCTAAGCTCGTTAATATTTATTTCCGAAACCGGCCTCGATTTCAAATCATCTTATTGGCAGTC
>DATLCH010000331.1:0-4651 GCA_035526465.1 Candidatus Limnocylindrales bacterium
TTGGTGATCATGAAGATCGTCGCGACCGATTTGACGAAGTTGCGTTTTTCTAATTTGAGGCTGTAGAAATAAATCGCCAAAACCGGTCCGGCCGCATTCGTCATGCCGTTTAAAAATCCGCTCAATAGCCCTATAAGCGGCGACAATCTCTTCTCGACGGCGGGGGAAATTGTGAATTCGAACTTGAGTAAGTTCGATCCAACGAAGACGATCACCATAATACCTAGGCAGAGATTTAGTGACCACAGCGGCAATAACACCAAAACCATGGTGCCGAGAAAAACGCCGACAACGGTCAAGCCAATCATTGATTTAAAACGCCGCAGAATTGGGTAGGGAAAGCCGTCGCGAAATACCTGGGTAACGTCCATCAATAAATTAGGCAGTATGAGAATAGTTACGGCGACGCGGATGTCGAGTAACAATGCCACCATGGGTGTCGCGATGAGCGGAAAACCAAGGCCGGTGGCGCCTTTGACGAAGGCAGCAAGCAACAAGGCGACTCCCACGAGAACGTGTGTTAGATCGAAAGCCATATCGTTTTGGCAATTCTATGCGATTCTTTAGCCGCACGCCTGTGCGAACTTTCGTGATTTACCCAGCGGTCACCGTAGCTTGGGAACTAGCGTTCAGCGGCGCTCAGCTGCGGCCGGCTTATCACTTCGCGCCACTAATGATCTGGGGTTACTTGCAGTATCGACTATGCGGCCGTTATCGGATTGTCCGTGGCGGCGGTGGTCCCGGACTCGAGACTCCGCCAGAGCGCCTGGTGGCAACCGGGCTTTACGCCTATACGCGCAATCCCATGTATTTGGGCCACATCATTTTTCTCGTCGGTCTCACCTTGACTTTAAAGTCTTGGTTCGCTGCGTTGGTCACCATTGGCAGCGCGCTTTGGTTTCACACCCGGGTGATCGGCGACGAAAAGAAGCTGATGCAAACGCTCGGTCAGCCCTACGTGGATTATCTGTTGTCGGTGCGCCGTTGGATACCAGGGCTCCTTTAAGGGAATACAAACTTCGTCCTTCCGCCTTCATGCTTTGTTGCTTACGACTTTTTCCGCTGCCCAGTCTGCTTTTTGCCGGTTTCGAAGTAGTCGCCTCTGCTTGCTAAATCCGCTTCTTCCTCGTCCTGCTTGGTCCATGCTCCCAAACTGTAGCCGTACCACGGCATGCGCGGTTTGAGCGGCGGCAACTCGAGCTCCTCCCAAATCTGTTTAGATCGCTCCATGAACTCTTTTTTCGGCAGCGACACCGGCGTATAGGGCCAGGGACGGATCGCATTGATCAGCAACGACGAAGTTGAGGCGGAGCGCCGGTCTTCCTTTTCCATTCCTGGGGGATAGGTCGACGGATCCAGTCCGGCCATTTTCCCCTTGGAAATAACCACATCTTCATCAGGGCGCATGTTGTAGCACATTGCCCAATTGATCATTGCGGGATCGAGAATGTCGATATCTTCATCCACCGCAACGCAGATTTTGGCGTAGCTGCCGGTAAAACCGGCGGTGGCGTGGAGGGCGCGCCAGGCTTCGGCCTTGGTCGCATTGCGCATCTTTATGACGCAATAGGCCTGACCGCTGCCACTGACCTCGTCATGCAGCGCGACGTCAAGCACCGCCGAGTTGCCGCTGTCGTGACGCAGGAGTTTATAAATTATTTTCTCCGTGCCGGTATGTTTAATCTTGCTCGACTCGCTGGGTGGAAATTGGCTCATTAAAGCTGTGTAAATCGCGTCGCGCCGATGCGTGATGCAGGTAACTTCAAGAAATGGCGATTCGGTGCGATGGCCCATGTAACCCGGGTACTCCCCAAATGGGCCTTCCGGCTCGACGACGTCAGTGGGAATAGTCCCTTCAATGATGATTTCAGCGGTGGCGGGCACGAGTAAATCTACGGTTTTTGCTTGTACAACCTCCACTGGCGCGCCGGCCAATCCGCCAGCGAGACGGTATTCGTCGAAATCGTAGGGTATTTTTGCCGTTGCCGAGTAGGCAATGCTTGGCACGACGCCGATGGCGATGCAGGCTTCAAGGCGCTGGCCTTTGGCTTTCGCCTTGCGCCAGTGCTGCCCCATATGTTGCGTGGTGAACAGGCCACCGGTGCGGTTCGCCGACTTGATCTGACTGCGGTAGTTGCCGATGTTATAAATGCCGGTTTCGGGATCTTTGGTAATCCAGTTGGCAGAGGTCAAATAAGGCGCATTATCGAAGCCCGGTGTCGAGATTGGCACGGGAATCATGTCGAGCCCATGGCCATTAAGAAGGTCTTGGCCTTGCCAGACAACCTCATGGACCGGTGCCGAAGTCACTTTGATGGGGTCGAACGGGTTAAGTTGTGCTTGAGTCCAACGCTCGGCGATCTCCTCAGGCTCACACATCATGCCGATGGCGTAGATTTCCGTGGTTGCAGCCAAAGTCCCTACAGTCACCGGCATCGCATAACGTTTGCCCTTCGAATCGATTATTTTCTCAAATATGAATGCTTTGCGATCGCGTTCATCGAGCCCGCGAAACTGCCAACGCACGAGCGGCATCAGTTCGGTGTCTTTATTGATTTCCCGCTGGATGCGGACCAGCTTGCCGCGCTCTTCCAGCGCCTTTAAATGTTCACGAAAGTCATGGTAATACTGCGCCCGGATGGCCATGGATATCTCCTGTCGTCGAAAAACTCTCGTCATCTATTGTCTGGGCCATCGCGGGTTGTCAAGCGTTCGAGCACGAGTCATCCCGATGAGGCGGTAATCGCGCGGGAAATCCTTGTTTGCTCCTGAGTAGGTCTGCTACACTATCGCCTTATTCCTGAGTATTTGCTTTCCGCTTAGAAGTCATGAATATCAAACAGCCGGATCTGCTTCCCAATTTGGTCAACAGCGCCTCAACTCCAGACGTGAAGCGCGGTTTGGCGACGCGGTACTTTTGGGTCTTGGCGGTGCTGTTAGTCGCACTTTTCTATCTTCTCGATTTGTGGATTCCCGCCCATCTTGCAATTCCGATCTGCTACGCCGCCGCTTTAGTCTTAGCGGTGGCGTTGCCTGGAAAGCGCGAGAAGATCGCCGTGGCTCTGGCCTGTACGGTGATGCTCGTCACAGATATTTTTTTCATCTACTCGGCATCGGGTCTGCCAATATGGGCTGCATTGGCGAACCAAGGGTTCGCCCTGCTGATGGTTTGGAGCGTAACGACATTGGGCCTGCGCCACCGAACTGTGGAACAAGACCGGCGCGATAGCGAGCGGATTGCCAATGAACGGCTCGCGCTGCTCAATACCATTTATACCTCGGCGCCCGTAGGGTTATGTTTTGTCGATCTCGGTTTGCGCTATTTGTCGATGAATGCAGCTCTGGCCGAGATGAACGGCCGGACGCCGGAGTTTTTTATCGGCAAGACGATTCGCGATGTCATTCCGGAGATGGCCGATACCATTGAAGTTCATTACCGCCGCGTCATCGAAAGCGGGAAGCCGCTCCTGGATGTGGAAATCAAAGGCGCCACTGCGGCGCGACCCGACGAGGGACGATATTGGCTGGCAAGTTACTTTCCAGTGTACAACCCGGCCGGCGAATTACTCGGAGTTAACGTCGCGGTGCGCGATATCACAGCGCGCAAGCAGGCTGAGGCGGATACGCTTTTTCTGCTCGATCTTGCCGAATGCATTCGCTTCGCGGCCAATGCCGAAGAGCTCACGTGGGCTGTGGCGGTGGCTCTGGGGGAACATGCCAAAGTCGACCGCTGCGCGTTTGTCGAGATCGATGTTGAACAGAATCAATTTGTCGTTCAGCGCGATTATCATCCGCATATCGCCTCGCTGGTGGGCAGCTATCCGCTAGAATCGTTCGGAAGCTTGTTAAGCGACGTCGGTCGCGCCGGTCAAACCACAACGATCTCGGACATAGCCGGCGATGGGCGTACCCGCGCACATGTCGAATCGTACCGCCAGCTCGGCATTCGCGCCTTCATTGCGGCGCCGCTATTACGCGATGGTGCTTTAGTTTCGGCCTTGACCATGGCGAGTGCCCATCCGCGCGAGTGGAGCGAGCGTGAAGTTTCGCTGATCAACATGGTTGCCGAACGGACTTGGCTCGCGGTGGAAAAGCTTCGTCTCGATGAAGCACTCCGGGCCAGTGGCGAGGCGTTACGTGAAGCCGATCGGCGCAAGGATGAGTTCTTGGCTACCCTCGCCCACGAGCTGCGCAATCCATTGTCTCTAGTTCGCAATGTCGTGACGCTGCAACAGAATCCGAATAACCCGCTGCCGGATCCGCACTGGGGCCAGGATATCATTGATCGCCAAGTCAAATATCTTACGAGGCTGACCGACGATCTCTTTGATGTCAGCCGCATTACGCGAGAAAAGTTAGTCTTGCAAAAGGAACCTCTCGAGCTGACCGAAGTAATCAAAGCGGCGGTGGAATCGAGCCGACCCTTGATCGACCAACGGCAGCACGAATTGACGGTAACCATGTCGCAGGATTCGATTTACGTCGATGCCGATCGGCTTCGGCTCACTCAAGTTTTCATGAATCTTTTGAACAACGCTGCCAAGTACACGCCGAATCCCGGACATATTTGGCTCAATGTCGAGCGCGCTGGCGATACCGTGGTTGTCCGCGTGAAAGACACTGGAGTCGGTATCGGAGCGGAAAGCCTGCC
>DATLCH010000336.1:0-6091 GCA_035526465.1 Candidatus Limnocylindrales bacterium
TCCGGCGCGCTTTTGCACAGCGCGGGGTTTTTTCCGGTTCGCGTCATGGTGTGCCAATGATATTTTGAGCGCCCAGTGGTCAACACCAGCGGATAGGCAACATCCGGCCTTTCCACGGGTTCGGCGTGTTCGACGGCGACAAAGTTGGCGCGGCCGTCAGAGGTCGGAAAGATTCCTTCAGAATAGAGATGTGCAATGGCTCGATGTAGTTTTTTTGGGTAAGGCCACTGTAGCGGAGTCGATTTCAGCTTGCGGTAAGTCATCCCCGAGCAGTCGCATACCCGGCTTTTGGTCAGTGCCGCGTATTCGGCGAAGATTTCTTTTGCCGACTGATACGCGAAGGCATTACCAAAGCCCATCGCCGCGGCAAAACGCGCGATGATTTGCCAATCCGGCAGCGCTTCGCCGGGCGGTTCGGTCAGTTTCGGCATATAAGTCACACGGCGTTCCGAATTGGTCATCACCCCCTCTTTCTCGCTCCATTGCGCCGCCGGTAGCAGCACGTGAGCGAATTTGCTCGTCGTTGTCGGGTGATATGCGTCTTGGACAATCACCAGCTCCGCTTGGCGCAGTGCCTTTTCGATGAAATCGGTGTCCGGTGCGGACGCCGCGGGATTGGTGCAGATAATCCAGATTGCTTTAATTTTTCCTTCCGCCAAGGCCTCGAACTGCTCCAGCGCCGCCAGACCGGGTTTGGGCGCAATGCTGCCCATCGGCACACCCCAATGGCGTTCAACTTCGTCGCGGTGCTGTGGGTTTTCCACACTGCGATAGCCCGGCAGCATATGCGACAGTCCGCCCGCCTCTCTCCCGCCCATCGCGTTGGGCTGGCCCGTGAGTGAGAACGGAACGCAACCCGGTTTGCCGATTTTTCCCGTTGCCAAATGCAGGTTATGAATTGCGTTGTTTTTGTGCACACCCACCGTGCTTTGATTCACCCCCATGCTCCAGAGCGACATGGCGCGCTCGGCTTTGCCGAAGATCAACGCCGCTTCGACAATTAGACATTCGGCAATGCCGCAAATCTCCTGGGCGACGCGCGGCGCGTAATCTTTCACAGCATCGATGAGCGGGTTAAATCCATTGGTGTGCTGCGCGATAAATCCGCGATCGATCAGATTCTCGTCGAGCAGGACGTATAGCAGGCTATTAAGCAGAGCGATGTCGCTCCCCGGGCGAATCGGCAAATGCAAATCGGCGAAGTCAGCGGTTTCTGTGCGCCGCGGATCGACGCAAATAATCACGACATCATTGGGCGCGCTCAGCTTGCGCTGCTTGATGCGTTTAAAGATAACCGGATGGCAGTCTGCGATGTTGGTGCCGACGAGCAGAAGACAATTCGCCTCATCGAAGTCGGCATACGATGCGGGAGGTCCATCGGAACCAAAAGACGAGCTATAGCCGGCGACCGCCGAAGACATGCACAGGCGCGAGTTGGTATCGAAGTTATTCGTGCGGACGAATCCCTTGGCGAGTTTGTTGGCTATATAGTACTCCTCCGTGGTGAGCTGTCCCGAACCGTAGAAAGCCACAGCCTCGGGCCCATGCTCATCGAGAATCGCGCGGAACCGCTGCGCCAAATAGCCCATGATTTTTTCCCAGGACGTGCGCTTGAAAGGGCCATCGGAACAGGCGCGAATTTGCGGATAAAGCAGCCGATCGGATGTTTTTAAAGTCTCGGGCAGATAAACCGCCTTAAGACAAAGATCGCCCAGGCTTGACGGGTGGTCCTTATCACCTTTGATTTTCGCTACCGAACCGTTGGCGATTCCCGCGAGCAAACCGCAACCAACTCCACAGTAGGGGCAATAGCTTTTAACCCAGCGATTGATTCCGTTTGGAGTCGATTTAACCTCTTTTGAGTCCACCGTATCGCACGCAACACGCCGGTCGAAACTACGCCAGCGCCTTGGCCTCCCGGCGCGCCGAGTTGAAATCGCCATTGGCCGGCGTCTTTGATTTGCGGTAATTGCCGCGGAACCGGTTAAAGCCGGTATATTTCTCGATGATGAAGAGTTCTTCCGCAGTGACCGGCACCGGCTGCTCGGAGGCCTCGCCATTCTGCTGCACTGACGTGGCCGCGCGTTCCGGCGCGTGATCTTCGAGAAAGCGCAGCATAGCGCTGCGCAAGTGCTGATACATTGGATCTTCACCGAGGGTCAGCCGATCGCGCGGCCTATCGAAGGGTACTCCAAGTATCTCCCCCACCGTCGCGGCCGGCCCGTTAGTCATCATGACGATGCGATCGGAGAGCAGCAGCGCTTCGTCGACGTCATGAGTCACCATCAGCACGGTTTTCTTTTCCTGAGCGCACAATCGAATCACTTGGTCCTGCAGCTCCATGCGTGTCACCACATCGAGCAAGCTGAAGGGCTCGTCGAGCAACAGCACTTTCGGCTCCAAAGCCAAAGCGCGGGCGATGCCGACACGCTGGCGCATGCCCGCAGAGAGATGGTCCGGGTAAGAATCAGTAACGCCATCGAGCCCGACGGCTAACAAATATTTATCTGCGAGGCCGTGACGAATACGCTGAGAGTGGCGATCCTGGCACTGATCGACAGCAAGTAAGACATTCTCCCGCGCCGTGAGCCAGGGCAACAGTGCCGAGGATTGAAATACCACACCGCGGTCCAATCCCGGCCCGGTCACTTCGCGGCCGGCTATAATCACGCCCCCTTCGCTGGCTTCGTTGAGTCCCATCGCGATCGATAACACCGTCGACTTGCCACAACCCGAGTGACCGATGATGCAGACAAATTCACCGTCGCTAACGCGCAGGTTAAAATCTTTAACGATGATCGACCGACCGTGGTCGTAACTCTTGCCTAACTGTGTCAATTCCAACGCTGGTATCATGGTTCCGTGATTCCTACTGAAGCAAAGGCTCCGTAGCGTCTCTCGAAGCCACCGTTCCGGCAGCAAAAGCGCCTCCGGTGAGCATCTTCAGCGTGACCCGCCGAGCTTTGTGATACCCCGCTTGACCGCTCAATTGCAGTCGCGAGCGTGGATGAGGCTCGTCTATCAACACCGCCGGACCGAGCGTCGCGCCCGGACCGGAAGTCAACGTGTAAATGGTATCGGCGAGCAGAATCGCTTCATCGATGTCGTTGGTGATCATCACCACCGTCTTGCGCGTTTCCATCCAGATGCGCGCCAGTTCCTCTTGCAGCGTGCCGCGCGTCAACGCATCGAGCGCGCTAAACGGTTCGTCCAAGAGTAAAACCTTCGGGTCCATGGCGAGACCACGCGCTACCGCAACCCGTTGGCGCATGCCGCCCGATAGTTCGCGCGGAACTTTGGCCATTGCTGGACCGAGATTGACCAGGTCGATGTAATATTTCGTGCGCTGGCGTTTTTCCTGATCTGACAACTCCGGTGCAACGGCGTCCACTGCGAGATACACGTTGTCAAACACGTTTAGCCAGGGCAGTAGAGAATAGTTCTGAAAAATTACACCGCGGTCTGGTCCCGGTCCGGCGATGGGTTTGCCTTCGAGCACGATCGAGCCTGCGTCCGCGTCAATGAGCCCAGCGATGAGCGAAATCAGCGTGGTCTTCCCCGAACCCGAGCGGCCAACGATGCAGACAAACTCGTTCTCACGAATCGATAAATTGATATCGCGCAATACTTCGATCCGGCCGGTCGGGGATTTCGCCCGGCTGTTGCGCAAATAACTTTTGCCCACGTCTTTGAGTTGTAGAATCGCCATGACGATTGCCTCAGGCCCTTTGAAAGTGGCGCTCGACGACGCTCATCAGACGATCGAGGGCGAAGCCAATCAATCCGATGGCAAGCACCGACAGAAGAATGTGCGAGTAAACTAGACTGTTGTACTCCTGCCACAGAAAGCCGCCGAGGCCGGGCGAACCAGTGAGCATCTCGGCCGCGACAATCACCAGCCATGCCATGCCGAGACTAAGACGGAAACCGGTAAACATATATGGCAGCGTCGCCGGGATCATAATCTTCCGCAGCGTCTTCATGGGCGACAACTTGAGCACCCGGCCGACATTCAAATACTCGGTACCGATGCTGCGCACTCCCATTGCAGTATTGATCACCGTCGGCCACATGGCACACAACGCGATAGTGAACAGCGCCGCCGGTTCGGACTGCTTGAAGATCACCAAACCAAGCGGCAACCAAGCCAGCGGAGAGATTGGCCGGAGCACCTGAATCACCGGATCGAAGGCTTGATGAAACTTTGGCGAAAGGCCCAAGAGAAATCCCAAGGGCGTGCCGAACAGGATCGCCAAACTAAAACCTTTGGCGACGCGAATGAGACTCAGTAAAGCAAAACGGAGGATGCCCTGGTTCATCTCACCGTCTTTGAAAAATGGGTTCAAAATGTACTGCTGGCTTTCTTGCCAAGTCTTGAGCGGCGACGGCAAATCGGGAGCGACTTTCAAGCTGATCGCCGTCCAAATCGTCAGCATCAAACCAATACCGAGTAGCGGCAACACCAGCGCCGCGGAGTCCATGCGTTTTTCCATTTTACCAAAGACCTTTAAGCAACATTGCTGACGGCAAATTTCTTGACGTACTCTTCCGGCTTGGCCGGATCGAACTCGACCTTGTCGAAGAGCGTTTCCTTCCTCATATCTTCTTTCGGCACCGTCACACTCATCTCTTTGGCGACTTCGCGGTAGATATCCGGCCGAAGAACTTTGTTGACGATACCCGTGTAATCCGGCGCGCCTTTGACCATGCCCCAGCGGCGAAACTGCGTCAGCCACCAAACTCCGTGAGATTTCCACGGAAAATTAGTATTGCGATCGAAGAAGGTCATGTAGTTGGGATCTTTTTCCTTGCGCCCGTCGCCATAGTCGTAGTCGCCCAGCATGCGGCCAAGGATCACTTCTTTTTGCGTGTTGATGTACTGCGGTTTGGAGACCACTTCGGCCATCTGCGGCCGGTTCTCCAATTTGTCTATGTACTGGCTGGACTCCGTCATGGCACGCAGGATCGCTTTCACGGTTTTAGGATTTTTCTCGGCGAACTCTTCAGTAAAGGCCAGGACTTTTTCCGGATGGTCCTTCCAGATTTGTTGCGTCGTCACGGCGGTGTAACCGATGCCATCGGCGATGGCGCGGGCATTCCACGGCTCGCCGACGCAGAAGCCGTCCATCTTGTCGACTTTCATATTGGCCACCATCTGCGCCGGCGGAATTGTGATCAGTGTCACATCCTTATCGGGATTGATGCCGCCGGCGGCAAGCCAGTAGCGCGTCCACATCGCATGGGTCCCGGGCGGAAATGTCATCGCGAAGGTCATCGGCTTGCCGGCTTTTTTCGCCTCATCGACAATCGGCTTGAGCGCCTGCGGAGTCCGCACCCCTTTGGTCTTTAAATCGTTTTCCAAAGTGATCGCTTGGCCGTTGCGGTTGAGTTCAAACGGAATGACCATCGGTTTCACCGGTGAACCGAGCAGGCCCATGGACGAGGCGAAAGGCATGCCGAACAGCATATGAGTTGCCTGGTTCTCGCCGAGCGTTAACTTGTCGCGGATTGCCGCCCACGAAGCTTCCTTGGAAATGGTCGACTCGATGCCGTATTTTTTGAACAGGCCAAGCTCATGCGCCATGACGATCGACGAGCAATCGGTCAGGGCGATAATGCCGAAGCGAATCTTGTTCGTTTCCGGCGCGTCGGCAGCATACACGCCGCCGATCCAGCGCATCGGCAGATGACTCAATAACAGACTCAGCGAACTGGCGCCGGCCACTTTGAGAAATTCGCGCCGGCCGTTTTTCTTGACTTTCTTCATCTCGATCATTCCTCCACGGTATAGTTTTCGCCGTCAGCAGCGAGTTTGAAGACTTTGGCTTTAAGCTTGGCGTCGTTGGCGCAGGCGCCGCTGGCCAAATCGAATCTGTAGCCGTGCAGCGGACAAACCGCCGCGCCGTTGTCGATCCAGCCGGCCGACAATTGACCGCCCTCATGGGGGCAGATGTTTTGCAGCGCGCAGAGTCTGCCCTCGTGTTTGAACACGGCGATTTCTTGATTATTCACTCGCACGAGTTTGGCCGTGCCCTCGCTAATTTCAGCACTGCGAATCAGCGGCTTGCGCGCGGCAGTTTTTTCCTCCGGC
>DATLCH010000337.1:0-6787 GCA_035526465.1 Candidatus Limnocylindrales bacterium
GAATTTCAATATTGGCGCGAATTTTACCGGCATCGAATACTGGCCACGTGATGGTCGGTCCGAAGCTCCAGAAGCGGCTCTGCCCGGTAAACCAGTCACTGGCACTTATACTCTGCAGGCCGAACGCCCCGGTTAACGAAAACTTTGGGTAAAGATCTGCAGTCGCCGCACCTACCAATGCCGTAGAGGCGGCCAATTGGCGCTCAGCCCGGCGAATATCCGGACGGCGGCGCAGCAATTCAACCGGCAACCCTACTTGAGCTTTGGGTGGCAATGCTGGAATTACAGCGGGCTGCGACAATTCGTTCCATAATAAACCTGGTTGACCGCCCACGAGAGTGTCAAGGCGATAGACCGTTGTTGCCAAGGCGCTTTCCAGAGCCGGGATTTGCGCCGCGGTTGTCTGCACCTGCCCTTCCGCTTGGGCCACTTCCAGATCGCTAGCTAGGCCAGCGTTGAAGCGCACTATGGTCAAGTCCAAAAAATCTTGCTGCGCCTTCAAGTTGTCTTGAGTGATTGCCAGTCGGCGCTGAAAGGCGCGCACGTCGATATAATTCTTCGCGACATCGCCAAGTAGTGTGACCTGCACGCTACGGCGATCTTCCACCGCTGCATCGACTATCGCCTGCGCTGCCTCGACGCGTCGGCGCGTGCCGCCAAATAGGTCGATTTCCCAACTCGAATCGAAACCGGTCCTAAAGAGATCTTGTTGAAGATTACTGCCCCCTTGCGGCGCAACTCTCCCCGCGGCAAATGCATTTTCGCTCGTGCGGATATTGCTGTAGGAACCGCCGACATCCAGCGTCGGCCAGTATTCCGCGCCGATCGCTCGGAGTTGCCCACGCGCTTCGCGAATACGAGCTTGAGCGACCGCGAGATCCAAATTGGCGTTGACTGCGCGATCAACGAGTTTATTAAGTATCGGGTCGTTGAACTCCGTCCACCAGCGCACCAAATCAACCGGACGCGCATCGGTGCCGTTGCTCCAAGCTTCGAGCCAGGCCGGTGCAACTGCGACGCCGAGCGGCCGATAATCCGGCCCGACCGTGCACCCCGCGCCCAGCAGTAAAACAACGAGAGCCAAGCTCCGGACGATTGCGCAATGCATCATAGTTACGGCGTCTTCATGGCGTCGGTGCCACAACCGAGCCACCACGACGGAAAAACCCTACGCGATCCAAGACCCTTTCCTGGAAATCCTCGAGATATAAATAGATCACCGGCGTGATGAACAAAGTAATAAATTGCGACACGATCAAACCACCGACAATTACTAAACCGAGCGGCCGCCGGGACGCGCCGTCGGCGCCAAACCCTAATGCGATCGGAATTGCGCCGAATACCGCGGCTAGCGTGGTCATGAGAATGGGCCGGAAGCGGTCCATGCTGGCGTCGTGGATGGCCTTGCCAGCGGCTTCGCCATGCTCAACACGTTGCATGGCAAAATCGACGATCATGATGCCATTCTTTTTGACGATACCCATGAGCATGAACATGCCGATAAAAGCATAAAGCGATGCCTGCTCGCGGAAGATAAAGAGCGTTGCCAAACCGCCAACCAAAGCCGTCGGCAACGTCGATAGCACCGTCAACGGATGGAGATAGCTTTCGTAGAGAATCGCCAAAATCACGTACATGACAAATACCGCCAAAACCATCAGCAATGTTAAATCACGAACGGTATCGCGAAAGGTCAGGGCCTCCCCCTGCAAGCTGGCGCGCAAAGTCGCGGGAACGATCTCCGCCGCGGCTTTGGTGATGAAGTCCGTCGCAGCCCCGATCGCAACGCCCGGTTTCAAGTTGAAGGCAATCGTCATGCTGGTGAACTGATTGAGATGGTTGACCGCTTGCGGCCCAACCGACGATTTCCAGTTCACCAAAGCATTGATGGGGACCAGTCGCCTGCCGTCATCCGAACGGATATAAAGCAGCGCTAGATTATCCGGTGTCGAACGGGCGGAGTCCGCAACTTCGAGAATCACCTGGTACTGATCCGCGGGCTTTTTGATCAAGTACACGTAGTTTTGCGCGTACGCATTGCGCAACAATCCGAGAATGCGAGCTTCGGAAACGCCATAGGTTTTTGCCTGATCGCGACGCAGTTCGATATCGAGATTGGGCGTATTGTTGAAATAGTCGGAAGACACCGTGAGAAATCCCGGAAACTCATGGAGTTTTGCCATCAGCTTTGCGCCGGATTCGTAGACCTGATCCGGATTGATGCCGGAAATGGCAAACGCATATTGCCCTTGATTTTGATTGGTTGCGCCGGTGCTGATCTCCAGTACGGGAAACGGTCGCAGAAAAGCAATGACGCCCGGAATCGAGCCCAGGTCGGCCATCAGTTTAGCGACTTCCTGTTGAATTGGCCCCCGAGTACCGGCGGGTTTCAGAAATGTGAAAATGATGCCTTGATTGGACGCGATAAATTGACTCAGGCCGGCAACTTCGATGGTGGCCATAATGTTGGGGTTACGCATTAGCGCTGCATCGACTTGGTCTTGAATCGCACGCATCTGTTCAGGCGACGAACCTTCGCGAGCAATAAAAACACCGGTTACCACACCACTGTCGCCGGGAGGCAAAAACGCCTTCGGAATCACGACAAAAAAGTACACGGTTCCGACGATGCATAAGAGCCAAATCAACGCAGAGATCCAGCGATGATCGAGAAACCACGAAAGTGAGCGGCCGTAACTTTTCAGCACGCGTTTTTCCATGCCGCCGACTTTTCGTTCCATCCAAGTGCGCTTGGCACCCTCGCCGCGTGCTTTGAGCAAGCGGGCGCACATGAGCGGCGTCAGCGTTAACGACACCAAGCCAGACGCGATGATCGCAACCACAATCGTGACTGCGAATTCACGGAAGATCCGGCCAACCAGGCCGGACATGAAGACCAGCGGAATGAAAACTGCGGCCAGAGAAATGGTCATCGACAAGATCGTAAAGCTAATTTCCTTGGCGCTCTGTACGGTCGCCTCGAGCGCCGCTTCGCCACGCTCCATGCGCCGCACCGTGTTTTCCAAAAATACGATGGCATCATCGACCAAAAAGCCGATCGCCAGGGTGAGCGCCATCAATGACAGATTGTCCAAGCTGTAGCCGAGCAGCTCCATCGCGACAAATGTCAGAAGTAACGAGATCGGCAATGCGACGGCGGGAATCAGCGTATCGGTGGCTCGACCAAGGAACAGAAAGATCACCAGTACGACCAGCACGAAGGCGATCAAAAGCGTCTCTTGAACGTCGTTGACCGAGTTAACGATTCCCCGCGAGCGGTCATAAAGCGGCGTGATCCGCACCGATCCGGGCAGTTCGGCGCTGATCTGCGGCAGCAGCGCGCGGATGCTATTGGCAACCTCGACTGCGTTTGCGCCTGCCTGGCGGTACACCGCCATGACGACGGTCGCTCCCGGGACAGGATAACCACGCGCCCAAAACCGCATGCTCAAACGCTCGTCTTGCACGGACTCGCGCACCTGGGCGACATCGCGCAAATAAATCGGCGCGTCGTTTTTGGTGCCGATAATAAGTTGGCTATAACTCTGCGCGCTATCGAGTTGTCCCTGCGGCCGCAACAGAGTGGTACCGTCCGGACTATCGAATTGCCCAGCGCCCGTGTAACTCGTGCCGTTTCTCACCGCCGTGGTCAAATCATCGATGGAAATGCCGCGCGCCCACATCGCCGACGGGTCGGCTTTAATGCGTATTGCCGATTTAGTGCCGAAAACCGAGACTCGGGATACTCCCGGCAAGATGCTGATGCGCTGACCGATTTGCGTGCTGCCGTAATCATAAAGTTGACCGCGCGTCACCGAGTCGCTGGTCAGGGCGATGTACATGATCGGCTGATCATTGGGATTGGTCTTGGAGAACGTCGGCGGCGACGGCAGATCGACCGGCAGACTGCCGGTGGCCTGCGAAATCGCGGTCTGCACGTCGGTAGCGGCGGCGTCAATGCTTTTACTGAGAGCGAACTGAAGTGTCAGGCTGGTATGGCCCTGGGTGCTCTTGGATGTGACCAGCTCCAGGCCGTTGATCTGCATGAACTGGCGCTCGAGCGGCGTTGCGATGTTGTTGGCGACGGTGTCGGGGCTGGCACCGGGATAGTCGGCTTGAACTTGAATAACCGGATAATCGACGGCCGGCAAATCGTTAACCGGCAAGCGCAGGTAGCTCAACAGACCGAATAGAATCACCGACAAGGTGAGAACCGTTGTCAGCACCGGCCGGCGGATAAACGGTTCGGAAAAGTTCACGACTTCGCTCCGGACCGAGCCGCCGCCGCAGGGTCCTGCTTTACAGCCGGAGGAGCCGCGATGCGAACCTTCCCTCCCGGTGTAACGCCCAATTGGCCTTTGACGACGACCTTTTCGCCGGCTTTGACGCCCTCTGTTACGACCACCAATTCGCCTTGACGTTGACCGAGCTTCACCATCCGTTGTTCGGCCGACGAGTCGTTTTTGACGACATAGAGGAAGGTGCCGTTTGCCGAGAGCTGGGGCGCTTCGGCCGGCACCAAAACCGCATCGACGCGGGTATCGAGGATTAAACGAACTTTGGCGAACCGGCCGGGCCAAAAACGACGGTCTGCGTTAGGCAGAGTGGCGCGCAGTTTGACTGTGCCAGTGCCATCTTGGACGGCGTTATCGAGAAATGTAAGTTGGCCCGCGCGCGCATCGTCAGTATCGTCCGGCAAGCGGACTTCGACGCGCAAACTGCGCTGCGTCATGTTGCGCTGCACGGCCGTTAAATCATTTTCCGTCACGGTAAAATCGGCATACACGGGATCCAAGCGCTGAATCACCAGCAGTGAAGTGCTGTTGGCGGCAACCACGTTTCCGACGTCGACGGCACGCTGTCCAGCCCGGCCATTGATCGGCGAGCGAATCGTGCAGTACTCAAGATTGAGGCGCGCATTGTCCACGGCCGCGCGGTTCTGTCTAACCAAAGCATCGGCGCTTTGCACCGCGCTCTTTTTGGTATCGTAGTCCTGACGCGACACGGCGCGTGGATCGCTGAGATTTTCTACCCGAGCAAAATTGGTTTTGGCGAGACTGAGCGCCGCTTCAGCTTGCGCCAGATTGGCCTCAGCTTGATTTAGCTGCGCCTGATATGGCCGCGGGTCGACGGTAAATAGCAGTTGACCGACTTTGACGTCAGCACCATCGGCGAAATGAATCTGCGTGATTCGCCCGGATACTTGCGGCTGAATCGAAACGATTTCGCGGGCGACGATTTTGCCCACTGCATCGATATAGACGGGTACATTTTGCGTAATCGCCGTGCCCACCGTTACCGGGGCTGGCGGTCGCTCGAAAGCTGTTTCGGGTTTTTTGCCGCAAGCTAAAATTAACCCGGCGCCGAACAGTGCAAATCCATACGAGATTTGCACCGCCCAGCGCCGGCGCCGGCAAAATCGTGTCACGTTTACGCTCGGGCTTACGCCACTAAACGTTGTTCGTCACCTGTGACGCTTAGAGATTTCTTGTGCACCGCGCCGTTGTGCATTTTATCTTCCCACTGCCGCAGGCCACGGCGAATGTACTGCGGTTCCAGATTGAGCAAGTTGCATATCGACACAAACGAGCAGAACCAGCTGTCCTCGTCGCTAAAAATCCACTCGTTCGCCTCGTCGAAAATCGTTCGGCGTTTACCGCTCGTGGCAAAAAGATTTTCCTGAAATGAGCGGATGCCGTCTTCCAAGATCGCCAGTAAGAGCGTGCGCTCGGCTTCCAGCGGAATCTTACGGCGAAAATTGGACGCATAGTCCTCGCCGATCAGCGTATCGGGCTGAAACAACGAACCGATGCGCTCGTCTAACCCAGCGGTCTTTTTGCCGCTCTCATTGTTACTAGGTGCCTTGAATTCCATTACCCCTCCCCTTCAATTAAAAAATAGCTTAACAATTTGACAGACAAATGTTACCCGTCAGCTAGCCAACGCCTGTAGCGCTTTCGGACTATAATAACGGCGCGCCGCGTCCTCTTTGAGTCCGATCCCCAGCAGCGCGAACCAAGTGGCTTGGGACACCAACTCTTCGCGCGAAACTTTGTAATCCACCGCCGGCACTTTGGGCCGCAGGTGCAGCATCAGCGAGAAGGCCACATGCTGGACAAACCAAACGCAAATATCCTTGCGAATCGGGACGACGTGTAGCTCACCCGATTTTGCCGAAGCTTGCAGACATGCCTCGAATTTCTTCAGCCAGGCGGCAGCGAGCTTCTTGTGCATCAAACGCACTAATTCACCGTCGTCCAGTAAGCTGCGCATCAGCAAAGAGTTGAGCGCTGCCCGATGGCGATCGCCGGGCCGGCCGAGCACATAGTGGGAGATCATGAAATGGACCATCACCACTAACGTCGACGTCGATGTTTCAAACTCAAGGATGCGGCTCGCTTCGGCGAACGTCGGACCTTTCGCGCAAGCATCGAGCATGGCGTGATATAGCGATTCTTTGCTGGGAAAATGCTTATAGAGTAACGCCTCGGACACTCCTGCCGCGTGAGCTAGCTCTTTGATAGTCGTGCCATCGAAGCCCTTTTCCGCGAAAATATCTTGAACTGCTTCAACAATTGACTCGCGGCGTGCCTCGGCAGTCAGCCTGGGAGCATTGCTCATTCGGGTTAGTTAGCATTTACTCACTTGCGTTGTCAAGGGATATTTACGAACTTATTGCAGACCAGCTACTAAGTAGCTAACTGCTTAATTAATTGATGGAATATACCACTGCGGCGCCATACAAAGACGTCCCGAATCAACACTCACCACGCCGCAAATTGTCATC